>CAYWLF010000012.1:0-21610 GCA_964458875.1 uncultured Gemmatimonadota bacterium | reverse complement strand
ATAACCGCTACGCCGGCGATCGTCACGCGAGCGCCGCGGCGTATTCCGCTGCCGTCAATGAACACGTCCGTTTTCAGCGACTGACTACTCATCGGCAAGCATCTTCACCACTCGAGATGTTTCGCTCAAGTTCTCGAACACGGCGTCGGGCTCGTGTTCCAGCAACTCCTCGATGGAATGGCGTCCCGTCGAAACCGCCAGCGCCCTGGCGCCGTTGGCCCGGGCACACCGAATGTCCTCCGGGGTGTCCCCCACCACGACGGCCGTCCCCATGTCGAACAAACGGCCATAAATGCCCTGCGCCCGCTCGCGAGCGAGTGGCGGCAGGTCCTCTCTCCACTCGGAATCCGACCCGTAGGCCCCGAATCCGAAACGGCCAGCCAGCCCCGCCGCCTCGAGCTTCCGCCGCGCGCCACCCTCCATATTACCTGTCACGAGCCCTGGAGCGAACCTCGCGTCCCCATCGACGGCCCCGAGTAGCTCCTTCACACCAGTCATGGGGCGCACTTGCCCGTCTCGCCCCATCAGCTCCCGGTCCAGCGCCGCCAGGTAGACCTCCCACGTGGCGTCGAACCCGGCTTCGATGTCGGCATCCGGCCAGCCCACCGCCCGAAGCAATCCCCGCACGATAGCCGGATCCGTTCGGCCGTGAAAATCGAACGACGCGATGGGCCCCGTCTCCCCGTACACCGACATCATGGCGGACTCCAGGGCGGCCTTCCCCGCCCCGAGCGAGTTCACCAGCGTACCGTCGATGTCGAACAGGATCAGGCGCACCGATCACCTTCCCGCAACGCGCGATGCGGCGTTCCGAACTTCCTCGCCGAACGCCTGGAACAGCCTCCGATTCGTCCCGGTGACTTCCTCGACTTTTCGCTCCGGATGCCATTGCACACCGCAGGTCCAGGCCGCCCCATCGGCCCGGTATTCCACCGCCTCGACCACCCCATCAGGCGCCCACGCCACGGCCGTCAACTCCGGCGACAGGTCCCGGATCCCCTGGTGGTGCGCCGAATTCTGGATGAACTCCTCCACCTCGAACACGCTCGCCAGCAGACGAGATCCTGCCGTTCGTATGGGGTGAATGTGTCCGTCGAACTCCCGGTAACGGTCGTGGTCGATGTCCTGTCCGCGCTGCGTGAACAGGTCCTGACACAACGTTCCGCCGAGGGCGACGTTCAGTATCTGGATCCCCCGGCAGATCGCGAGGACCGGCATCCGGCGCTCCAGGGCCCGCTCCAGGAGGGCCAACTCCATGGCGTCCCGCTCGGGCGAGACGGTGCGGGCCCCGTCGGGAGCCTGGCCGTATCGGGCCGGGTCCACGTCCTCTCCGCCGGTAAGCAGAAGTCCGGCTGCCAGATCGAACATGCCCTCGCGCGTGCCGTCATCGTCCAGCGCGGAGAGTACCAGTGGAAGGCCCCGAGCGACTCGCACGGCCTGGAGGTAGCCGGCCTCGAGAACGACCCGGGGCATGCCGATGTCGCTGTCCCGTACGGGAGCGGTGACCGCGATGAGCGGATCGCTCACGAGGCGATCCCGTTGCCCGATGGGTCGCTGGCGGAATCCGGGAGCCAGGAACGCAGGATGAACGGATCCAGGTTGCCGCCCGACAGCACGGCAACGGTAGCTCCCTCGCTCGCCGGCTTCACCTTTCCCGACGCGATCGCAGCGATGGTCGCGGCGCCGCTCGGCTCGACGACGAGTCGCTGGCCCTGGCACCACAGCACGGCCTCACGGATCGAAGCATCGTCCACGGTGACCACCTGCTCGACCAGGTCACGGGTGTGCTCGAACGTCAGGTCGCCGGGGCGTACGGGTTTCAGACCGTCCGCGATGGTGTCCACGGACTCGAGCGTGACCGGATGCCCGGCATCCAGCGAACGCGTCATCTTCGGCGCTCCCTCCGGCTCCACTCCGATGACGCTCGCGCCGGGTGCCAGTTCCGAGATCGCGGCAGCAACGCCTGATATCAGCCCGCCGCCGCCTATCGGCACGAGGACCAACGACGCCCGGATCTCTTCGCCAAGTCGCTCCGAAGCTTCCCGCAGCTGCTCGACGATCTCGAGGCCCGCGGTGCCCTGTCCCGCGATGATGTCGGGATGGTCGAAGGGTGGTACCATGGTTCCGCCGATTTCGGTGAGCAGTTCCTCTGCCCTGGCCTTCCGCTCCGTAGTCGTCGTACCGGCCAACTCGAGGCGCGCGCCGAGTCTGCGGACCGCGGCGACCTTGATTCTCGGGGCGTCCACCGGCATGACCACGAGAGCCCGGATACCGAAAGCCCTTGCCGCATAGGCAACGCCCTGGGCGTGATTCCCGGACGAGTAGGTCACTACTCCCGCTTCCCGGACTTCGGGAGGCAGCGAAGAGATGAAGTTGTAGGCACCCCGGAGCTTGAACGCTCCAGCATACTGAAGGCACTCGCACTTCAGCCACAGGTCCGGCGCGTCTCCCGGAACGGCTCCCGCTGAGCGGTCCACCGGGAGGAGGGGCGTCCGGCGGATTGCGCCACGAATCCTGTCCGCCGCGGAACGAATCGCGTCCAGGGTTACCAGGCCGGTGCTCGCAGGCATGGAGATCTACTCTCCCGTCTCGGGGGTCTCCTCGGGTACCTCTTCGGCCCCGGCATTGACCACGATCTCCCCGGTTTCTACGCCGAACTCGCCAATCTCGACATCGTCGTCGTCGGCATCCAGGTCGATCGCGACCTTCGCGATGTCCATCAGCTCGTCACCCTCGTCGAGTGAGATGACCCGCACTCCCTGGGTGGCCCGGCCGATGACTCGAATCTGGGACGCCGGCTGACGGTTGATCACTCCGCCGCGCGTCACCAGCATGAGTTCATCCTCGTCCGTGACTTCGCGCACGCCGACGACGTCGCCCGTCTTCTCGCTGAGTCGGAAGTTGATTAGCCCCTGACCGCCTCGGTGCTGCGCCCTATAGTCTTCGACCTTCGTGCGCTTGCCCGCGCCGCGGCTGGTGACCGTAAGCAGACTCGACCCCTCCATGACGACGACGGCTCCCACGACCTCGTCCCCTGCCTTCAGCCGCACGCCGCGTACGCCTCGGGTGGCCCGGCCCATCTCACGCACGTCGCCTTCGCTGAACCGGATGGCCATGCCCTTTCGGGTCGCCAGTATCAGATCGTTGTCACCGTCCGTCAGGCGCGCGTCGATCAGGCGATCGTCCTCGTCGATGTTGATGGCGTTGATTCCCTTCACCCTCACGTGCCTGTACGCGGCGAGGCTCGTCTTCTTCACCTGCCCGCTCCGCGTGGCGAACAGCACGTAGCGGTCGGGATCGAACTCACGCACTCGAAGGATGGAAGCGATCTTCTCGTCCTTCGAGATATCGAGGAGATTGACTACCGGCTTGCCGCGCGAGGTTCGGGACGCGAGAGGGATCTCGTGCACCTTGAGCCAGTAGACCTGGCCGCGGGCCGTGAACACGCACAGGTAATCGTGGGTCGAAGCGAGAAACAGGTGCTCGACCCAGTCCTCCTCCTTCGTGTCCATCCCCGCAATTCCGCGGCCGCCACGTCTTTGTTGCCTGTACGTCGCCGGTGCGATCCGCTTGATGTAGCCCTGGTGGCTGATCGTGATCACCATCTCTTCGTCCGCGATCAGGTCTTCAGGGTTGAAGCTGATCTCCGCATCGATGATCTGGGAACGCCGCTCGTCACCGAAGCGGGCGGCGAGTTCCACCAGCTCTTCCCGCACTACGGCCATTCGAGCGTCACGCGACGCCATGAGGGCTTCGAGGACTTCGATCGTCGCACGGATCTCGGCCAGTTCTTCCTCGAGCTTTTCGATTTCCAATCCGGTGAGACGCGACAACCGCATCGCGAGGATAGCCTCAGCCTGTCTGTCGCTGAGGCCGAAGCGTTCTCTCAGGTTGGCGGCGGCTTCCTCGGGGTTCTTGGAAGCGCGGATGATCTTCACGACTTCGTCGATGTTGTCTACGGCGATCTTCAGGCCCTCGAGGATGTGCTCGCGCTCTCGCGCCACCCTGAGGCTGTATTCGGTGCGCTTGACGACCACCGTGTGCCGGTGATCGATGAAATGCCCGAGGATCGTCTTGAGGTCCATCACCCTGGGAACCCCGTTCACCAGGGCCAGCATGATGACGCCGAACGTACTCTGCATCTGGGTGTGCTTGTACAGCTTGTTGAGCACGATCTCGGGTATCGCGTCACGTTTCAGGTCGATCACCACCCGGATGCCGTCACGTGCTGATGACTCGTCCCTCAGATCCGAGATGTCCTCGACCCGGCGGTCCCGCACGAGCTGCGCGATCTGCTCGACGAGGCGCGACTTGTTGACCATGAACGGTATCTCGGTGACGATCAGCCGCTCTCCTCCGCTCGGCCGCTCCTCCACGTGTGCCCGTGCCCGCATGACCACGCGGCCCCGTCCCGTCGTGTACGCCTCCCGAATCCCGGTCTTTCCGTAGACCAGCCCCCCGGTGGGAAAGTCCGGTCCCGGGACGTATTCCAGGAGGTCTTCTACAGGGGTGTCGGGGTCGTCGATCAGACGTTCACAGGCCGCGACGATCTCACGAAGATTGTGCGGCGGGATGTTGGTGGCCATCCCGACCGCGATACCTGACGAGCCGTTGACCAGGAGGTTCGGCAGCCTCGACGGAAGAACGGTTGGCTCCTCCAGGCGATCGTCGAAGTTCGGCGTGAAATCGACGGTTTCCTTGTCGATGTCGGCCAGCATCTCGGTGGCGAGCGGGGCGAGGCGGGCCTCGGTATACCGGTACGCGGCCGCCGCGTCGCCATCGATCGACCCGAAGTTCCCCTGCCCGTCCACCAGCGGATAGTGGAGCGAGAACTCCTGCACCATCCGGACGAGCGAGTCGTACACGGCTGAGTCGCCGTGCGGGTGGTACTTGCCCAGCACGTCACCCACGACGGTCGCACACTTCTTGTACGGCCGATTCGGGGACAGACCGAGCTCGTGCATGGCATACAGAATCCTGCGGTGCACCGGCTTCAGCCCGTCGCGCACGTCGGGCAGCGCCCGCTGTACGATGACGCTCATCGAGTAGTCGATGAACGACTCCCTCATCTCGTCTTCGAGAAGTCTCAGCTCTACCCGCTCTGTTCGCTCAGTCGTTTCCATTCGCCCGTCACGGAAGGGTGGTTTCTGCAGCCTCGACGGGGGCTCGCTCACGGCGTCCCACATCGTCGCGAGGACGGCCGGGCAAGCCCGGCCGTGTACCCCTGGCTGACGGCCTCTCGGGACCGTCTTCCCATACTCGGAATATCCGGGAAAATATAGCCGTTTGCGGCCCCCAGCGCGACCGTTTGAAGACGATCGCGCTGGGGTCGGCGAGAATCACCTGAGTGGGTTCAGAAGCCGGATTCCTTGAAAGCCGGACGCTCGTCGTCAAGCTCGCGGTAGCGGCGGAAAAGCTCTAGTTGACGGTGATCCAGCGACATGGCGGCACCGCGTATCACGACCGCCTCGATCTCCGTCGAAAGCTCGAACGGATCTCCCGTCCACACGACCAGGTTTCCGACCTTCCCGGGTTCCAGCGAACCATACTGGTCCGCGATCCCGAGGGCCGTCGCCGGTGCCAGGGTTACTGCCCGGAGGGCGGTATCCCACGGCAACCCGAAACGCACTGCGTTTCCAGCCTCCAGGAGCAGCCACCGAGCGTTGTGCGAATTGAAGCTCCCGATGACCACGTCCACGCCGGCCTGGTCGAGGAGGGCCGCATTCTCGAACCGTGCCCCCAGGCGATCGAACCCGGACGGACTGCTATTGAGTGGCTTGAGGATCACCGGCACACCAGCGGCGGCGATCCGGTCCGCGACCATCCAGGCCTCGGACCCACCGGCGATCACGAGATCCAGGCCGAACTCGTCCGCGAGTCGCAGCACCGCCTCGATGTCACTGGCACGGTGGACGCCGACGATGAGCGGTATCTCGCCGTCCAGCACCGGCCCCAGGGCCTCCAGGTCCAACCTCGATGCCGAAAGCTCTCGCGTGCGGCCGGCGGAGAACGCCGGCTGGTTGTCGCGCCAGAACCTGGCGTCATCGAGAACCTCGCGCAGTCGCAGGGAAGCACCACCGCGGGCCCCTCCTGCCGCCCCGGCATTGTAGTTCGCCATCATCGCCGCGCGCGGTCGTACGACCATCTCGTCGGCCGCTGAGCCGGCGAGGTCGATGATCGCGGCCTGTCCCGAGATCAGCCCGCCACCGGGAGCCGACAGCGCCGTGGTCAAGCCGGCAGCGCGGTTCACTGGGATCAAAACGGACCGGGGGTTGATACCGTCCACGACGTCGAAAGCCGCCCGCACCGGATCGCCCTCCAGTCGGGCGTCCACCGTCGAGCTGACGGCTCCCACCTCGACCAGCCCGAGCGACGTGGTAGCGTCGAACAGGCCCGGGGTGACGACCCGACCGGTGGCGTCGATGGTGTGGACGCCGGCCGGCACTGCGACACCGTGCCCGACCGCCGCGATGATCCCGTCCCGCACGAGCACGGTCGCGCCCTCCAGTACCTCACCGCTCACGGTGTACACGGTGCCCCCGGTTACGGCCACGTCCTGCCCCGAACCGTCAGCCGGGAGACCCGCCAGCAGGGCAATCAGGATGGCGCCGCGGAGAACGGGCTCGTATGCCCTCCCCCGGCGGTTCATCGTCCGCCTCCCTGGCCCGTCTCGGGCAGGATCCCGAGCTCGAAGTCGCTGCGCGGATTCCCCTGCGTGCGGAAGCGGTCGTAGACCACGGCGCCGTCGATGAATACCTGGTCGGCCCGACTGTATACGCTGAACGGATCTCCCGACCAGACGACCACGTCCCCGGCTTTTCCAGACTCGAGGGAACCCGTCTCGCCGTCGATCCCCAGCGCCCAGGCAGAGTTGATCGTGATCCAGCGCAACGCTTCGTCCCTGCTCACATCGAGGCCCACGCTGCGTCCGGCGTACATGGCCCGGGCCGCGTTCTGGTTCAGGATCTGGATCTCGAGCCCGCTGTCGGTGTGCAGGATCGCGTTCGCTCCGGCCTCGGTCAGGAGAGCGAGGTTCTGCGGAATGCCGTCCAGCGCCTCCATCTTGAAGCCCCACCAGTCCACCCACACGGACGCGCCCACCTCCTCTTCAGCGAGACGGTCCCGGATCTTGTAAGCCTCGGTCGCGTGGTGGAACGAACGAATCGAAAACCCGAACTCACGGGCCAGCTCGAGCATCGTGAGCATGTCGTCGGCCCGGTAGCAGTGGTTCTGGATCAGGATGTTCCCACGCAGTACTTCGGCCAGCGTCTCGAGCTCGAGATCACGGTCCGGCCGGTCGGCCTCCCGATCGCCGGCCAGCCACCGATCCCACTTCTGACGGTACCTTTCCGCCTTGATGAAGGCCTCGCGATATCCGGCCACGTTGCCCATCCGGGTGGACGGACCTCGACTCGCGTACACGCGCTTCGGGTTTTCTCCACACGCCATCTTGAGCCCCATCGGCGCGCCGGGGAACACCATGTCCGTGGCGCCGCGGCCCGGGACCAGCTTCAAGGTGATGCCGCGACCGCCGATCAGGTTGGCGCTCCCGGGCAGGGACTGCAGCGTCGTCACTCCACCGGCCAGGGCTCGCCAGAAGCCCGGATCCTGGGGCCACACGCCGTGTTCCGCCCATACCTCGGCGGTGACCGGGTTGGTCGCCTCGTTGCCTTCTCCCATTCCCTCGACGCCTGGAGAGGGATACACGCCGAGATGTGAGTGCGTATCGATGATCCCCGGGGTGATGAACCGACCGGACGCGTCGATGATCGTCGCGCCCGCGGGGGCATCGAGTCCGAGGCCGACCGCCTCGATTCGGCCGTCGACGAGCAGCACATCCCCGCCTTCAATTTCCTCGCCGGCCGCGGTCATGACGGTTCCACCGCGAATCAGCACCGGACCGGAGGCGATGGGCTCGTACGACGACTCCCAGGCCCCGTTCGGTGTGCCGTTCAGAAGCTGCCGGTCCGCCTCGGCGCGTTCCGCAGCGCTCGCACCCGCCGGGTCCGGACCGTTGGTCGAGGCCCCTCCACCGGACGCGCAACCGGCCGCGACCAGGGCCAGTACGACCAGGGACGACGCCCCTCCACTGTGATGCCATCTTGCCATCTCGATCTCCTTCGGTGCTTGTCTAGTGCAGTCGCCCAAAGTAGCGCACCGGTGCGCAAATGACCGAATCTCGACTCGGTGACCCTAGGCGCACACCCGGTAATCGTGGATATCACGTCGCCCGAGGGCGTCCAGCGCAGCGCGGATCTCGTCGCGGGCACCCGGCGAGCCGACCGCAGCGAGTACGTACGGGTCGTCATCCTTGAGCAGGGCCTCGAATCCGGTCGGGTCCAGCACCGGTGCGCCGTGGATTTCCTGCCCGATTTTCCGGATGTCGAGGTCCACGAACGCCGAAACGGGCCTGCCCTGTCGGAGAAGTTCGCGAGCCAGCGGCTTCCCGACCTTGCCCGCTCCCCACATGACGAGCCGTCGTCCCGTGGGGAGGAAAGCCTGGTCGAGAAAGTGGACCTTGCAGCGACGAAAGGCCTCGGCTGAGTAACGCTCCGATGTGAGCGAATGGCGGTCCGGCCGCACCCGCCAGCGCAGCAGCAACTCCGGGAGATTGGCGATGTGCATTCCGGCGGCGTGCAGTCGCAGAATCAGGTCGTAGTCTTCGGGCCAGCCGCAATCCCGGTATCCGCCGATACCGAACAGCACGGAGCGCCGGATCATCAGGGTCGGGTGGGCGACCGGGCACTCCACGAACAGATCGCGCTCCACGTCCTCGGGATCGGTAAGTCCGTTCAGCCATGTTTCGTATCGCCGGTACCCTTCGCCGACGAGTGAGCGCGGAAACAGTTCCACCGCGGTGCCGCACCCGGCGACGTCCGGGCGGGCGGCCAGGAAGTCGCACTGTAGCTCCAGGCGCCGGGGCTCGGCGATGTCGTCGCCGTCCATCCGGGCCAGCAGCGGTGCGCTGGCCACGGCCAGGGCGAGATCCAGGGCCGCGAGCAGGCCGTCCCCGGTCGTCCCCTTCGCGCGATGGCCGGATCCGGGCGCGATGTCCAGGACCTGCACGCGGTCGTCCCGGGCAGACCACCGGCGCAGCAGAATTCCCGTGTCGTCGGTCGATCGATCGTCGACGGCCAGGACTTCGTAGTCGCGCAGAGACTGCCTCTCGAGACTCTCGATGCACCGCGGAAGCCAGGCTGACATGTTCCGGCAGGGAAGTAGAACGGATACTTCAGGCACGCGTCGCTCTCATCCTGCCCTGGAGCCGCGGCCGGGCGTCGACCCCGAGACCGTCCCGGTCTCCCTCGCGGCTTGCAGATGGCGAGCCAGGTGGCGGCCGGTGTGCGATGCGGGGGTCGCTATCACGTCGGCCGGCGTCCCGGCCACCACGACGCGTCCCCCCGCGTCCCCCGCTTCAGGTCCTAGGTCCACGATCCAGTCGGCGGCGCCGATCACGTCCAGGTCGTGCTCGACCAGGACGACGGTATTCCCCGCTTCCACGAGTTGCGCGAGCACCCCCAGCAAGCGCTCGATCTCACCGAGGCCAAGTCCGACGGTCGGCTCGTCCAGGAGGTAAATACGCCTCTTGCCGGCCGACCTCCTGGCCAGTTCGCGGGCCACCTTGAGCCTCTGCGCTTCTCCACCGGAAAGCGTTGTCGCGGACTGTCCGAGCCTGAGGTAGCCGAGCCCCACGCGCTGTAGTTGCCACAGCGCCTGCCCGAGCCGGTCCTGCCTGATGAAGAAGCGGATGGCCTCGTCCACGGTCAGGTCCAGCACGTCCCGGATGCTGCGGCCGCGGTACTTCACCTCCAGCGTCTCGGGCTTGAAGCGCCGGCCTTCGCACACTTCGCAGGGCATCGACACGTCCGCGAGGAATACCATTTCCACCAGTTCCTCGCCTGCGCCTTTACAGGCGTCGCACCGTCCACCCTGGACGTTGAAGCTGAAGTGACCGGCCCCGAATCCGCGGCGTTGTGCCTCGGGCTGCTCGGCGAACAGGCGGCGGATCTCGTCGTACGCCTTGATGTAGGTAATCGGATTCGAGCGCGACGTACGACCGATCGGACTCTGATCGACCAGGACGACTTCCTCGAGAAGCTCGGTACCCGTCATGGATCGCCACGTCCCTGCCGCTTCTCCCAGGTGGCGCCGGGCGGACGAAGCGCCGCGCAACGTCTTTTCCAGGGCCCTGTACAACAGGTCATGCACGAGCGTGGACTTTCCGGAGCCGGACACTCCGGTGACCACCGTGAGCCGGCCCAGTGGAATCGCCACGTCGAGCGCCCGTACGTTGTGCAGTGTTGCGCCCTCCAGGCGGAGCCACGCCCCGGGCGGTCCGGGTGAGCGGCGGGAGGGAGGGAGGCGTTCGCGCAGCGCTCGCCCCGTCGCGGTCTCCGCCCTCATCAACGCGTCGAAAGATCCGTCGAACACGAGCTCACCGCCGTTTTCGCCCGCCCCGGGGCCGAGCTCGAGGACCCGGTCCGCCTGCCGCATCACCGAGGTTTCATGTTCCACGACCAGGACCGTGTTTCCCCGGTCTCTCAGTTGAAGCAGGACGCCGAGAAACCGTTCCACGTCGCGCGGGTGCAGACCGATCGACGGCTCGTCCAGTACGTACAGGGTGTCGACCAGCCGGCTCCCCAGGCTGCCGGACAGACGAATCCGCTGCATCTCTCCACCCGAGAGAGTGCGGGCCTGGCGATCCATGGACAGATAGCCCAATCCGACGGAGGACATGAACTCCAGTCGATCCCCGAGTTCGCGCAGGACGGTCTCCGAGACTCTCGCCTCGAACGGCGAGAGCTTGATCCCCGCCAGCCACTCAACGAGCTCATCCACGGTGAGGGCCGCAGCCGCCGCGATGTCGAGTCCTCCCACCTGCACGTGCACCGCGGCGGGCTGCAGCCGGCTGCCATTGCAGCGATGACAGGTCTCGGGCAGTTGGTACTGCCGGAGAAAGACGCGGATGTATTGCTTGTATCGCTTGCGCTCGCGCGAGCGCAGGAACGGAAGCATACCGACGAAGTCAGGAGAACCGCCCAGCAGTTCCTCGCGAAACGAATCTGGAAGGGCTCGCCAGGGAAGGGTTGGATCCTGGTCCCGGCGCACCGCGAGCTCCATCACATCCGCCGCTTCCCGGTAGTAGCGGGGCTTCGTCCACGGATCCAGCGCGCCGTCCACCAGGGAGCGTTCGGGGTCGGGCACGATGAGATCGAGCGCGTACTCGAGGGTGGCCCCAAAGCCGTTGCACACGGGGCAGGCGCCGGTCGGGTGGTTGAAGCTGAAAAGTATGGGGGTCGGTTCCGGAAACTCGCGGGCGCACCCCGAGCAGCGAAACGACTCCGCGAACGGGATGCGTTCCTGCACGCTCAGAACCTGTCCTTCCGTGCGCCGAACGACGAGAACTTCAGCGCGGCCGTGCCCTTCCGCGAACGCCGCGGCCAGGGAGTCGGACAACCGGTCCCGGTCTACCTCCGCGGCGGACACCCGGTCCACCACGACCAGCACCTCCCCGGCGGAGTCGACTCGCGGGGCGCCGGCCGGAGACGGCGTGTCCCCGCAGTCCAGGTCGTCCACGTGGTGCTCCGCTCCGTCGATCATGACGCGCACGTACCCTCGCGCCCGAAGGTTCTCTATGGCCGCCTCATGGGTGAGACCCGGGCTTCGTTCGAGCGGAAACGTCACGTACGCGCGTGTCCCCGCGGGGAGCGCCAGGACCTCGTCCGTGGCGGACTGAACGGTGTCGGGAAGGACCCGTCCACCACAGTCCGGGCAAACGGTATGCCCCACCCGACTCCAGAGAAGGCGCATGTAGTCGTACGTCTCGGTCGTGGTACCGACCGTGGACCGACTCGTCTGCACCGTGTTTCTCTGGTCGATCGCGACCGACGGGGCGATGCCGTCGATCCAGTCCACGGACGGCTTGGGCATCCGCTCCAGGAACTGTTTCGCATAGGTCGAGAGCGACTCGACGTATCGGCGCTGACCCTCGGCGTAGACCGTGTCGAAGGCGAGGCTCGACTTCCCCGAACCACTCGGCCCGGTCAGCACGGTCATCGCCCGGTGGGGGATTTCGACGTCCACGCCCTTGAGGTTGTTCTGCCGGGCGCCTCGAACTTGAATGGAGGTCAGCATATCGCGATGATGAACCCCAGTCGGAGGAGCGTCAAACGACCCGGGTGGAACGGCGCCCGGGTGCCGGGTATCTTCGTGGAGTCCTGACCTCGAGCTTTGGAGATTCGACCCTGCAGACATCGCCGGAAGGGCCCGTCCAGGAAGAAGAAGCGCTTGGCAAGGCGTACGACGCCCGGCTCATGCGGCGTCTACTCGCGTATCTACGTCCCTACCTGTGGTACGTGGCGGCGGCGGTCGGGATCCTCATCGGGGCCTCCGGCCTGGCGCTGATTGGACCGTGGCTCACGAAGATCGCGATCGACCAGGCTTTCCCGGCCGGGGATCTGCGGCTGCTGGGGCTGCTTGCCGCCGTGTACGTGGGCTCGCTTCTCGTGGCCGCGGTGCTCGAGTACGCCCGCACTCTGCTGACGACATGGATCGGCCAGCGGGTGATGGAGGATCTCCGGAGCCAGATCTTCGCGCATCTGCAGCGCCTCGAGTTGGCGTTCTTCGATCGAAACCCGGTGGGCCGGCTGATGACCCGGGTCACGAGCGATGTCGAGGCACTGAACGAGATGTTCACATCCGGCGTGGTGACCATCTTCGGCGACGTGTTCACGATCGGGGCCATCATCACGGCGATGCTGATACTGAATTGGCGCCTGGCCCTGGTGACGTTCACGGTCCTGCCGCTGGTCTTCGCCTCCGCCTGGCTGTTTCGAACCCGCGTGCGCCGCGCCTACCGGGACATCAGGCTTCGACTGGCGCGCATCAACGCTTTCCTGCAGGAGCGGATCACCGGGATGAGCGTGACACAGCTCTTCCGCCAGGAAGAGCAGACGTTCAGCCGGTTCGACGAAATCAACCGGGATCACCTGTCCGCGCACCTGAAGTCGATCACGTACTACGCGTTGTTCTTCCCGACGGTGGAGATCCTGGCCGCTGTCGCCATGGCATTGATCATCTGGTACGGCGGGTCCGAGTCACTGCGCGGAGCCATGACGGTCGGAACGATAGCGGCATTCCTGCAGTACGCACGGCGTTTTTTCAGGCCGATCCAGGACCTGTCGGAAAAATACAATATCCTGCAGAGCGCGATGGCGAGTTCAGAGAGGGTGTTCAAGCTCCTGGACCGGGAGCCTCATCCTGTCGAGTCCGAACCCCGGATCGCCGAGGTGCGCCCCTCGATCGCAGGCGCCGGTTCCGTCGCCGACCCCGGAATACCCGCCGTCCCGGTGAGGGGCGGGCGAATCGAGTTCCGACACGTGTGGTTCCGGTACGGAGACATGGGCACGGACGGCCCGCCGCCCGACGCTGAAGATGTCGATTGGGTCCTGAAGGACGTGTCGTTCACGGTCGAGCCGGGGCAGCGATTCGCGATCGTAGGCGCCACCGGGGCTGGCAAATCAACGCTGATCAATCTCCTGATGAGATTCTACCGCCCACAGCGTGGGACCATTCTGCTCGACGGCACGGACATTTCACTCCTCCCCGCGTCGGAGGTAAGGAGCCGGATGGGCCTCGTGCTCCAGGACGTGTACCTGTTCTCCGATACCGTTCGGAGGAATATCGACCTGGGTCGGCGTTCGGTCGGCGAACACGAGGTGGAAGAGGCCGCGCGCCGGGTCGGTGTAGCCTCCTACGTGGAGCGCCTGCCGGGAGGATACGACCAGCGCCTCGGCGAGAGAGGCAGCAACCTGAGCGCTGGCGAGCGTCAGCTTCTCAGCTTCGCGCGGGCCCTTGCCGGCGACCCGGATCTCCTGATCCTCGATGAGGCGACGAGTGCCGTGGATTCCGAGATCGAGAACCGGATCGAGCAGGCCCTGGAGGCGCTGATGGTGGGTCGCACCAGCCTCGTGATCGCACACCGGCTCTCGACGATCCGCAACGCCGATTGCATTCTAGTGATGCATCATGGTGAGATTCGGGAGACCGGAACGCACGAGGAACTCCTGGACCTCGGTGGGCTCTACACGCGTCTGCATCGTCTTCAGTTCGCCGGATCGCCGAGCGCAGCATGAAAGACATCCTGGACTTCGTGATAGGACTGGACTCGCGGTGGGTGCTGGCCGGACTGCTCGTCGTGCTGGACGCGTGGGCCATCGGGATGATCGTCCAGGCTCGGCCGACTCGACGGGTAGGAATCCTGTGGAGCGGCATCATCGTGATGGCCCCGATCATCGGGCTGCTGTTCTGGTACGCCCTCGGGCCGAAGCCCATCCCGGGAAGGACAGCTGGCGGGCGCTGAGTCAGGAGGTGAGAACCCCGCTCAGCAGGTCCATTACCAGGCGAGCTGATGCCTCCGTGGCACCCCGTCCACTCTCCACGTAGCGTCGGCCTTCCGCACCCACGTCGGATCGGCGGATCGGATCGCGTAGCAGCGCCGAGAGAACGGAGGGCACGTCGTCGGGTTCGGCTTCCACCGCAATGCCCCGCTCGACCATCTGGCGGGCCTCCCATCGATCGTATACCGGTCCGAACATCACCGGCAGTCCCGCCGCCGCCGGCTCGACCACGGAATGAAGACCCTCGCCCCCGACTCCGCCGCCGACCCAGGCCAGATCACATTCGAGGTAGAGTTCCGCCAGGAAGCCTACGGCGTCCACAATCAGGGGGGAGGTATCCCCCGACCGGGAACTCGCCCCGGACGCCGGGTCGGAAAGGGTCGACCAGAGCCGCGGCTCGACACCCAGGTGCTCCACGCAGAGATCACGGATCCGCCCCACCGCCGAGGGGTCCGGCTCGTGGGGCACGAGGACCAGGTCGAGACCTTCTTCCTCGGCGTCCCGCCCCGATGACGAGAGAGCGGCCATCGCCTCGATGAGGACTCTCTCGTCTTCGGGCCACGTCGATCCCGCGCACAGACGGACCCGCCGCGCAGTCGCGGCCGGAAGCCGTCGGCCGGAGGCGGACGAGACATCCCTGGCCAGATCCACTGTCGCCAGGGCGCGCTCGAACGAGGCATCGCCCGTGACCCGGATCGTTTCCGTGCGCGTCCCCAGCAACTCGAGTCGTTCGATTTCTTCCTCGGACACCGCTCCCACGCCGTCGAGACGGCCGTAGCTGGGGACCAGGAGCTGCCGGCCGGGGCCGCGC
Source organism: uncultured Gemmatimonadota bacterium (assembly GCA_964458875.1). Classification (GTDB taxonomy): domain Bacteria; phylum Gemmatimonadota; class Gemmatimonadetes; order Palauibacterales; family Palauibacteraceae; genus Benthicola. The sequence continues at coordinate 6,400 of CAYWLF010000012.1, read as the reverse complement.
AGCCGGCTGCTGCTCGGCCGCACCGTGGCGTTGATCATCCCCAGCGGAATCTCCATCTCCGCGGCCGCCCGCGTGAGTGCTGGCCAGGCGTCCAGCTTCGCGAAGACCATGGCGTCGGGACGCGAGCCCTCGATGGCCCCTCGGCACGCCGTCATGGTCTCGAGGGGTGGATACCCGGCGTAATCGGGCCCCAACTCGTCGAGGACGCTCTCGGCGGAAGGCGAGGAATAGGTAACCAGGAGCTGAAGATTCGGTTTCTCGGCACGAACCCGGTCCACGACGGGAATCGCGCCTGCCAGCTCCCCAGCCGAGGAACCGTGCAACCATAGCAGGGGACGGAACGGATCGCGGTCGCGCTCGGCCCAACGCGCGATCGAGCCCGCCGCAGTACGACGACCCTCCACGGCGGCCGAGACCTTGGGCGAGACGGCGCCAAAAGCCGGGAGAAGCGGTCTCAGCGCGTTGACCGCCACGTTGTAGAGATTTTCGAGCAGGCTCACGGGTCCTCTGGGATCCGGGTCCGGGTCCAGCCGTCCATGTACTGTCTATAAGGTACGCCACTCGTCCGTGTCGGGTACAGGACCGACTCCGATCCTGATGCGGCCAGGGGAAGGGGACTCGCTGCACCCATCCGAGGCGGCGTATGATTCTCACCGAATCGAACTTTCGTGAGGAACGCGTGCGCTACATCGGAAACAAGACGAAGCTCGTTCCGTTTCTCCTGGAAACGCTTGCCGAGCTTAGCCTCATGCCAGGGGTGGCCTGCGACCCGTTCGCCGGAACCGCGAGCGTGGGGCGCGCTCTCAAGACCGCGGGTTGGCGCGTTCACTGCGGGGATCTCCTAGCTGCGTCGTATTCATACCAGGTGGCGCGCGTCGAACTCGACCGGACGCCCCGCTACACAGGAGCGCTTTCGGGCAGCACCTCGTCCGGGCGGTCCATGAGCTACGCCGCCGTCCTGCGAGTGCTCCAGACCCTGCCTCCCGGGCCCGGCTTCGTGACCGAGCACTACACTCCGGCGGGCGAAGACGGGCGTGAGCACGGGCGCATGTACTTCACGCCGGAGAACGGAGCCGCGATCGACACCATGCGAGAACGGATCGCCGATTGGCGCCGTGCGGATTTGATAGACCTGGCCGGCGAGCAACTCCTACTTGCGACCCTGATCCAGGCTGCCGACCGGGTCGCGAACACCACCGGGGTCTACGCCTCCTTCGTCAAGACCTGGCAGCCCAACGCGACGAAGCAGATCTGTCTCAGGCCCGTGAGACCTACCGTTCCTCCGGCTCCTTCGGCACGGGGATGCTCGGCGTTTCGAGGGCGGGCGGACACTCTGCTGACCCGGACCGGGTCGCTGGACCTCCTGTACCTCGATCCGCCATACAACGAGCGCCAGTACCCGGGGTACTACCATCTCCCGGAGCTCCTGGCCCAGGGATGGGACTCGCCTCCGGCATTGAGGGGCAAGACAGGACTGATACCGGATGACGACCTGCGCTCGGACTGGTGTCGTCGGGGCCAATGCGAGGATGCCCTGCGGTCGATCCTGGACCTGGCCGACGCGCGACACGTTCTCCTCAGCTACAACGATGAGGGCCTTCTCCCGCGCGACAGTATCGAGGACGCCTTCCGGGCCTCGGGCGATCCGGACACTTTCCGGGTATTCACTCGCGGATACCGGCGATATCGCAGCGACTCGGATGGGCCCGACCGACAGTACCGGGGGGACGCCGTCCGGGAACGGGTGTACTACGTGAGGAAGCCGTGAGCCCCCTCCTGCCACGCTGGAGAGGCACCAATGGGCCGCCGGAACGTATAGCCAGCATGACACGGAACCGCATTCCCCGCGTACCCTGTATCACGTGGATCGCCGCCATGATTTTTCTCCCGGCATGCTCCCCAGGCTACGTGCTGCGCGCCGGCTGGGAGGAGGCGAAGATCCTCGCGGCCCGACAGTCGATCCACGAGATCGTTCACGACACCTCGGCGTCCGCCGAACTGCGAGGCAAGCTCAGGTTGGTGCAGGACGCCCGGGACTACGCCGAGCGGACGCTCGACCTGGATCCGGCGGATGCGTTCACCAGCTACGTCGAACTGGAACGGGACACCCTTCTGATGGTCGTCAACGCGGCTCACGAGTTCGACCTTCGATGGAAGACCTGGTGGTTCCCGATTGTCGGGCGCCTGCCCTACAAGGGGTATTTCGACTTCGAGAAGGCGCGCCGGGAAGCCGATAAGCTCGATGCGCAGGGATATGACACCTGGGTTCGGCCGTCGAGCGCGTTCAGCACCCTCGGTTGGTTCCCGGATCCGCTGATGTCCACGACGCTGCGCGCCGACAGTGTGGGCATCGTCGAGACCGTCATCCACGAGATCACTCACAGCACGTTCTTCCCAAAGGGACAGGCCCGGTTCAACGAGAGCTTTGCCAACTTCGTGGGCTACCGCGGGGCCATCTCGTTCTTCTGTGACGGGCTGGCCGACGAGCTGCTGTGCGAGTCGGCCGAGGATCGGTGGCACGACATACGGGTGTTCGGCCGCTTCTTCCATTCCTTGCTCGACCCGCTCGAGGCACTGTACGGGTCCGATCTGGCGGCCGACGAGATGCGTGCGGAGAAGCAGAGGATCCTTCGCGAGGCCGCGGACCGGTTTCAGTCTGAGGTACAGGCCGAGTTCCGGTCGGGTCGCTACCGCGGACTCGACCCCGCGCGCGTGAACAACGCGTGGCTGCTCTCCCGCATGCTCTATTACACGCGGTTGGACGATATGGAGACCCTGTACCGCCGATCCGGCGACCTGGCGGCAGCCGTCCGCGAGCTCATCCGGGAGACCGGGACCGGGGAACCGTGGGAAGCTCTCGATCGACTCCTCGCGCGCCCGATGGGTGGTGCGATCGAGGCAGCGGCCCGCTAGGTTCGAGCGCCATGTACCATAGCATTCTGATCGGCATCGACTTCTCGGACGCCTCGGTGGATACTGTCCGCTGGGCAGTGTCACGCTTCCCAGAGGCTGACATCACGCTGTTTCACGCCATCGAACGTCTCGGCGTGCCCGGGTATCTGAGTCGGGAACTCGGCTCGCAGCTGGGGATGGTGCAGGAACGCGAGCTCGACGCACGGGCCAATCTCGAAGCGATCGCGGAGCGGTGCGGAATCGACGTGAGGATCGAGGTGCGGGCCGGCTGGACTCCTGAGGCCCTCGTGGCGGTGAGCGAGGAGATCAAGGCCGAGCTCGTGGTGGTGGGGGCGCACCAGAAACGGGTATGGCCGTCCGATGAGGTCGGCAACACGTGCGTCGCCATCGTGCGAAAGGCAACCGTACCCGTGCTTGTCTGGCGACCGGTTCGCCAGGAGAAGGACAAGACGATCCTCGCGGCTCTCGACCTGAGGGACGGTAGCGCCCCCATAGCGGCCACCGCGGGCCGCTACGCCGCGTATTTCGGCACGCGACTGGTGCTGATGCACGCGATGCCGGGCACCCTGCAGGCGTACGTACGGGCGGTCAGCTCGCCGACCAAGACCGAGGACATGGTCCGGGTGCTCGAGCAACGGGCGAGAGCCGAAGCCCTGGACCGGGTACCGCAGGAGTTCCGGGAAGAGGTCGAGATCCAGACGTCTATCGTCCGCGGGCGGCCCATCGTTCACCACATCCTCACGACTGCCGAGACCGAGGCTGCGGACCTGATCGTCATCGGCAAGTACCACGCGCCGGGGCTCAAGGGGCGGGTCATCCTCGGCGGGATCACTCGGCAGATCATCCAGGGAGCGAACTGCTCCGTCCTCACCGTTCCGGTCTGACGCGATGGCCGATTCCCATGGGACTTCCGCGGGCGCGCTCCAGTGTGTTCGGTGCGACAAGCCCGATCGTCAGCCCATCGCGCGGCCCCCGTTTCCGAACGACCTGGGCCGGAGGCTGGTCGCCGAGATCTGTTCCGATTGCTGGGATGAGTGGAAGCAGCGCCAGATGCTGCTGATCAACCACTACGGCCTGAATGTGCGCGACCCACGCGCTCGGGAGTTCCTGGTCACCAACCTGCGCTCGTTTCTGTTCGCGGAGGGCGACGACCAGGCGGAGATCGACACGTCGAAGGAAGGCAACGTCAACTGGTGAGGAGTGGCCCTGGCACATGGATGTCGCCCGGGGCCTGAACTACTTCCCCCCCTCAGCCCACCACCAGGTTCAGCAATCGGTCCGGTACGTGGATCGTCTTCCGGATGGACGTGTCTCCGACATGACGCTGAACCGACTCGTCGGCCAGCGCGGCAGCCAGCGCCGTCTCCTCACTCGCGCCCCGATCCAGCGAAATCATCGCCCGGAGCTTTCCGTTCACCTGCACCGGGATCTCGACCGTGTCCGTAGCGAGCTTCGCCGGATCGAAGCTCGGCCAGGAGGCGTGATCAAACAGGCTGGGTTCACCCCCGAGCTTCTCCCACAACTCTTCCGCCAGATGCGGCGCGATGGGGCCGAGCATGACCACCAGCGGCCTGATTTCGTCCAGGGTGGGGACCCTGCCACCGGCCCGAAGCGTGTTCAGGAGCTCCATCTGCGCTGCGATCGCCGTGTTGAACGACAGGTCCGCGAAGTCGCCGGTGGCCTGGCTGATCGTCTGGTGAACGGCACGCTCGACGGCCGGATCCGGGAACCCCGTCGCCCCCTCCTGCACCGCGGCCTCTACCGCGTCGGAAACGCGTGACAGGAAGCGCTGCGGCCCCACGATCCCGCTGTCCCTGAAGTCCCCGCCCTCCTGGTACGGCCCTAGGAACATCAGGTACGTGCGGAACGTGTCGGCCCCGTACCGGTCGATATAGTCGTCCGGGTTGACCACGTTGCCCTTGGTCTTGGACATCTTGGCGCCCTCGCGGATGATCAGCCCGTGCTTCCGGAAGCGCAGGTAGGGCTCCTCGAACGGAATGTGCCCGAGGTCGTGCAGCGCCATCGTGATGAACCTCGAGTACAGCAGGTGCAGGACGGCATGTTCCTCCCCGCCGTTGTACATGTCCACCGTCAGCCATCGATCCGTGCGCGGCGGATCGATGGGACGATCGTCGAAGTCCGTGCTCGGATACCGCAAGAAGTACCACGAACTGTCCAGAAACGTGTCTGACACGTCCGTCTCCCGCCGCGCCGAACCGCCGCACGACGGACACGTGGTCCGGTAGAACGACTCGTCCTTGGCGAGCGGGGCGATCCCGTCATCTCCTGGCTTGAAGTTCTCCAGGTGCGGCAGCACGACCGGGAGGTCTTCGACCGGCACCGGGACGGTCCCGCATTCGTCGCAGTACAGGATCGGGATGGGTGGGCCCCAGTAGCGCTGACGCGAGATGCACCAGTCATGCAGGCGGTAGTTCACCTTGGGTTCGGCGAGGCCTCGCTCTCCCAACCATTCGACGATCCGCACCGAGCCTTCCGACGCCAGGAGCCCGCTGAACTCACCTGAGTTGATCAGGCGCTCGTCTTCGGAATGCTCCACGAAGGCCTCGTCCCCGAGATCCAACTCCACGGACGACGGGTCAGCCACACTGACGAAGACCTCAGCCGGAGTCACCACCGGCAGGATATCCAGGCCGAACTGGCGGGCGAACTCGAAGTCGCGCTGATCGTGCCCGGGGACAGCCATGATCGCGCCCGTGCCATACTCCATCAGGACGTAGTCGGCGATCCACACCGGAATATTCTCCCCGGTCGCCGGATTCACGGCGTAACCGCCCGTGAACACGCCCGTCTTCGTCCGGTCGTCGGCCTTCCGGCGTTCCACCAGGTCGATGGCCGCGGCCGCCGACCGATAGGCCTCGACCGCCGGGCGCTGACCCGCGGCGGTGAGCTTCTCGACGAGCGGGTGCTCAGGCGCGAGCACCATGAACGTGGCCCCGAAGATCGTGTCCGGTCGGGTCGTGAACACCTCCAGCTTGTCGTCGCCGCCAGCCTGGAGAAAGCGGAGGAGGGTTCCCTCCGAGCGTCCGATCCAGTTCCGCTGCGCCGTGAGCGTGGACGGGGACCAGTCGATCCAGTCAAGGTTCGCGAGAAGGCGTTCCACGTACTCCGTGATCCGGAAGAACCACTGGCTGAGGAGGCGCTGCCCGACCTCGGTACCGCAGCGCTCGCAGCGACCGCCCTCCACCTGTTCGTTGGCCAGGACGGTCTTGCACGAGGGGCACCAGTTGACGGGGGCTTCCTTCTTGACCGCGAGGCCCGCGTCGTACAGCTGCAGGAAGATCCACTGGGTCCAGCGGTAGTAGTCGGGATCCGTCGTATCGACCGTGTGTGACCAGTCGTACATGATCCCGGAGCGCTCCAGTTGACGGGTGAAGTTCTGGATGCTCCGGGGGATCAGGTCCATCGGGTGGACGTTGACCTTGAGCGCGTAGTTCTCGGAGTGGATGCCGAACGCGTCGAACCCGAT
>CAYWLF010000011.1:0-22217 GCA_964458875.1 uncultured Gemmatimonadota bacterium | reverse complement strand
GGTGGCCCCGATCCGATCCGCCCACCACGGTCCGAGGCAGCAGTGCGCGGAGCCTGTCACGGGGTCTTCGTCCACGCCGACGGCCGGAGCGAAGAAACGTGAAACGAAGTCCACTCCGCTGGCCACCAGTTCGTTGCCTGCCCGGGCCGTGACCATCACGCCTCGGACGGGAACAGAACCCATGGCCTGGAAGTCCGGACGGAGCGCCCGCACGGTATCCTCGTCCGCGACCTCGATCAGGATGTCGAACCGGTTGCGGGCCACGGCCACCGGCGAGATCCCTCCCAGCGAGTCCAGCAGGCCGGGAGGCGGCTCACAGATCTCGGCGTTTTCCGCCGGGAAGTCCATCTCGATTCCGTCTCCGCGGCGCGTGGCCGCGAGTCGGCCGCTCAGAGTGTCGAATAGAGCTGGCTCCTCGGGGCCGAGCAGTCCCTCCTCCCACAGTGCGTGAGCGCTGGCCAGGGTCGCGTGACCGCATAGTTCGACCTCCACGGCCGGCGTGAACCAGCGCAGAGAGAACGCATGTCGCCTCAAATGAAGAAAAGCGGTCTCCGACAGGTTCATCTCGCGGGCCACGTTCTGCATCCAGTCGGGATCCGCAGGGCCCTCGAGCAGACAAACCGCCGCCGGGTTTCCGGCAAACGGTTCATCGGTGAAGGCATCGACTTGCAGTACTCTCATGCTCGCGCATCCTCTCCGGTGGCCAGGTCCGAGAACATTGCCGCCATACCCTCGCGACTCGCTGTGCACAGGCCTCGCTCGGTGATCAGACCGGTTACGAGCCGTGCCGGCGTGACATCAAAACCGTAGTTGGCCACGCGGGTTCCCACGGGGGTAATCCGGACAGACGTGATCCGGCCGTCGGGCCCCAGGCCCCGCACCTCGGATACCTCCGATCCCTCTCGCTCCTCGATGGGGATCTCCGCGGCTTCGCCTTCCCCGAGCTTCCAGTCGATGGACGAGCCGGGGACCGCCGCGTAGAAGGGCACCGCGCAGTGACGAGCAGCCACGGCCTTCATATACGTGCCGATCTTGTTGCAGACGTCGCCGGCGGCGGTGGTTCGATCCGTGCCGACGATCACGGCATCCACCATACCTGTTTGCAGCAGATGGCCCGACGCGTTGTCAGGGACGACCGTGTGGGGCACGCCTTCCTCGGCCAGCTCCCAGGCCGTGAGGCCCGCGCCCTGGTTCCTCGGGCGCGTCTCGCTTACCCAGACGTGGACGGGAAGGCCTGAGCGGTGAGCCAGATACACGGGGGCCAGGGCAGTGCCCCAATCGACGCTGGCAAGCCAGCCGGCGTTGCAGTGGGTCAGGACTTGGACTGCTTCGTGTCGGGTTCCGGCGGCGGCCAGCTTCTCGATGATGCGCACGCCATGGCGGCCAATCGCGCGGCATGTGCTGACGTCAGCCTCCGCCATGGATTCCGCGTGTTCCAACGCTGCCGCTCCACGGTCCGATGGCGGAAGGCGGAGGAGCGTCGCCATCATATCCGCCAGCGCCCACGCGAGGTTCACCGCCGTAGGGCGAGCCTTCGACAGCAGCCGGGCCGCCGACTCGATTCCGTCGTCCGACGGATCGGTACAGGCCCCCAGGGCCATCCCGTACGCGGCGGTCACGCCGATCAGGGGAGCCCCACGAACCCACATCTCGCGGATGGCTCGCTCCGTGTCCCGGAGTGTCTCGAGTGAGACGAAGACGAGCTCGTGCGGGAGCCTCGTCTGGTCGATGACCTCGAGCACCGGACGGTCGCCCGATGTGACCGCGAGCCGGATCGACCGCGTGTCACGTCCGTTCACGAGCATGTCGAACCGCTCCCGTCACAGGTAGGGGGAGAACAACCAGGCGGCCCCATCGCGTAGCTTGGCCGGCAGGCTGCGGTGGTCCAGCTCGTCCCGGGATAGGGGGCGCGCGTCCTCGATCTTCTCCGTCACGATCTCGTCGAGCGTCGAGACGAGGTGGGGATCGTAGCATTCCACGTTGAACTCGAAGTTGAGACGGAGGCTTCGCGGATCCCAGTTTCCAGAGCCGAACAGCGCCCAGCCGTCATCCACCAGCATGAGCTTCGTGTGATCGAACGGTGGGGGGCTGAGCCATATCCGAGCGCCGTACTCCATGACCTGGGCCATCTGGGCCCGCATCGCCCACCCTACGATCCGCAGGTTGTTTACTTCCGGCAGCACGATGTCCAGCCGCACGCCCGCGAGGGCAACCACGTTGAGGGCGGTGAGCAGTCCCTGGTCGGGCAGGAAGTAGGGGGTCACGATGCGGACGTGTCGGTGCGCCGCCCTCAGTCCGGCCATGATGGTCCAGGAGAGCTTCTCGAAGTCATCGTCCGGTCCGTCGCTCACCCCGCGCGCGGTGGAAGTGCCGGCCGGCGGGATCGGAGGGCACCACAGGTCACCGTCGAGATGCTCGCCAGTCGTGTGCGCCCAGTCCTGGGCGAATGCGTCGATCAGGTGCGAGACCACGGGTCCCTGAAGCCTGAACTGCACATCCCGCGTGGGGCGGGCCGTGTCCAGCCGCAGGTAGGATCCCTCCCGGATGTTCATCCCGCCCGTGAAACCGATCGACCCGTCCACCACCAGGATCTTGCGATGGTTCCGGAGGTTCACGTAGGGCATGCGCCACGGGACCATCCCGCCCCCGAATTGCGCCACGTTGATGCCTCGATTGCGCAGGATCGCCGGCGCTCGCGGCTTGCTGTATGCCGCGCCGACGCCGTCGATCAGCACCCGGACCTGGACCCCGCGCTGGACGGCCGCGCTCAGTTCCTCCACGAACTTCTGTCCGGCGCGATCGATGTCGAAGATGTACGTAGCGAGTGCCACCGATGTCCTGGCTCCACGGATCGCCTCGAGCATCGCCGGATAAGCGTCATCCCCGTTCCGCAACGGATCGATCCGGTTTCCCGGCAGGAGTTCCTTCCGGGTGACCCGGTCTCCGGCCCTTGCCAGCGGTTTCAGCCGATCGTCGATCGCTGCGGCTGGCATCTGGGGAGCCAGGGTAGGTGGCAGCCTCCGCGGGACCGGGATTCGGTCCATGCTGGCGTGGATCTCGGATCCTCGACGCTTGATCCGATTGATACCGAATACCAGGTACAGGGCCGACCCCACCACGGGAGCCAGCCAGGCGAGGCCGATCCACCCGATGGCTGCCCGCACCTCCCGCTTGTGGAGGAGAATGTGCGCAGAGACGATCAACGAAAGCAGAAAAGCCAGTGTCCCTGCAACGTAGGGCCATGCGGTTTGCAACGTTGTCACGCGCGGCGGCTCCTGGCTTTCGAATCCCCGTTGACGGCAGCACCGTATCGCACGTTACCTTACGGGTCCAATGGCGGGCGCAACAGGTTGCTGCACACACTTCAACGGCTGCATGGGACACGGATGACCGACGGGCCGAGACTCTCGAAGGCTGCGCGGTTCCTGCTGTACGGGGCGGCGTTCGTCGTCCTCGTCGCGGGAGTGCGCACGGCGGAGCCCATCCTGGTTCCATTCCTGCTGGCCGTGATGCTGGCCGTGATCTGCGCGACGCCACTGCACTGGTTGCAGCGAAAGGGACTGCCTACCTGGCTCTCGGTTCTACTGATCGTACTCATGCTGCTGGGAATCGGGACGATGGCGGGTACGCTGATCGGGACTTCGCTGATCGACTTCACCCGCTCGTTGCCGGGCTACCAGGTCCTGCTCGAGCGCGAGGTGGCCGAACTCGTGGTGTGGTTGTCCGGACATGGATTCGAGGTGTCGGGCCAGCTCCTGGCGGATTCCTTCGACCCGGGAGAGATCCTCAGAATCGTGGGCCGCATCTTCACCGGAGTGGGTGATGTGCTCGGCAAGATCGCCCTGATCCTGATCATCACAGTGTTCATACTACTCGAGATTTCGGGATTCTCGGCAAAGGTCCAGTCAGCGTTCCCGACAGCGGACCGCAGCCTGGAGCCCATCACGGAGATCAACAACAACGTACGCCGGTATCTGGCCCTGAAGACGCTGATCAGTCTCACGACGGGGGTTCTGGTCGCCGTGTGGCTCAGGATCGTCGGGGTGGACTACGCGCTGCTCTGGGGGCTCCTGGCGTTCCTCCTGAACTACATTCCGAGCATCGGATCGTTCATCGCTGCGATCCCGGCCGTGATGCTGGCCTTCCTGCAGCTCGGACCCGGTACTGGGACTCTGACGGCCATCGGCTACCTCGTCATCAACACTGCCATGGGGAACTTCATCGAGCCGAGAGTGATGGGCGAAGGGATGGGCCTCTCGACGCTGGTCGTGTTCCTGTCCCTGATCTTCTGGGGGTGGGTGCTGGGTCCGGTAGGCATGCTTCTTTCCGTGCCTCTCACGATGATCATGAAGATCGTTCTTGAGGCCAGTGAGGAAACGCGCTGGATCGCGGTCCTCCTGGGGTCCAGGCCCACCGAGATGGTGGTCGGCAGCCAAGGGGATGAGCCGGCGGAGTGGGTCGGCACGTGATCGATTTCGGGCCCGAGGATGGCCGGGAGCTCACCGACCTCATCCGATCTTCGGTCATCGGGGCGAACGAGGCGGTTCCCGGACCCTTCGGGCCCCGCCGGGTCACGTACGCCGACTACACGGCTTCGGGACGCTCGGTCTCGATCATCGAGGACTTCATTCGCGAGTCTGTCCTGCCGCTGTATGCGAACACCCACACGGAGAGTTCGGGGACGGGCCTCCAGACGACTCGCTTCCGGGAGGACGCCCGCGCGATCATAGCGCGGTGCGTCAAGGCGACGGACGAGCACGCGGTCATCTTCTGCGGGACCGGTTCCACGGGCGCGATCGACCGGCTGATCGGTGTGCTCAACCTCCGCATTCCGGCGGACCTGGATGACAGGTATGGGCTCACTGAGCACATACCGCTGGACGAGCGCCCGGTCGTGTTCATCGGTCCGTACGAGCATCATTCGAACGAGTTGCCGTGGAGAGAGTCCATCGCGGATGTGGTGACTATTCGCGAGGACCTTCGTGGGGGCATCGACCTCACCGAACTGGAGTCCCGCCTTGTCGAGTACGCCGACCGTCCCCTGAAGATCGGATCGTTCTCGGCGGCGTCGAATGTGACCGGGATCACGTCTCCCGTTCGAGAGGCTTCCGTGCTCTTACATCGGCATGGGGCGCTGGCGTTCTGGGACTTCGCGGCGGCGGCTCCGTACGTGGGCATTCGCATGGGGCCGGACGGGGACTCGGAGGACGATCGTCTCGACTACAAGGACGCCATCTTCATCTCACCCCACAAGATGATCGGCGGACCCGATACTCCGGGTCTCCTGGTGGCGCGCCGGGAGCTGTTCACGAACAGGGTACCCGACGTCCCCGGGGGTGGCACCGTCTGGTACGTGAACCCGGACGAACACCACTATTTCGAGGACCCGGAACGGAGGGAGGAAGGTGGCACTCCTCAGATCATCGGGTCGATTCGGGCTGGATTGGTGTTTGCCATGAAGGAAGCGGTCGGCTGGAAGGTCATCCGGGAGTGCGAGGAGTCGTTCATCGACCGTGCCATCGAGTCCTGGGGGAGTAATCCCTCCATCGAGATTCTCGGCGACCGGTCCAACGAGCGGCTGTCGATCGTCTCGTTTGTCCTCCGCAGCGGGGACCGGTACCTGCATCACAATTACGTGGTGGCCCTTCTGAACGACCTGTTCGGGATTCAATCCCGAGGCGGATGTTCCTGCGCCGGCCCCTACGGTCACCGACTTCTCGGTATCGATATCGAGAAATCACGCGAGTTCGAGAGGGAGATCAGCCGGGGGTGCGAGGGCATCAAGCCAGGCTGGGTCCGCGTCAACTTCAACTACTTCATCTCCGAGACAGTCTTCCAGTTCCTTCTCGACGCCGTGCACTTCGTCGCCGAGAACGGATGGCGACTGCTCGACCAGTATGACTTCGATCCCCACACCGGCCTGTGGAATCACGTTCGTGGCCGAAGCGATCCACCGATGAGCCTGTGGGACGTCCGCTATACCCCGAACGGTATCGAGTGCCCACATCATCGGTATTCAGCGGGCGAAGAGGACCTGGCGTCCTACCTCGTGGACGCCGAACGGATCGTCGCAGACGCAGGATCGACGATGGAGGCTCGGGGGCGATGCACAGACGAGGTGACGGCAGACTTCGAACACCTCCGCTGGTTTCCCGTACCGGGAGAGGTCAGCGAAACCGGCTGACTACATGCTGGCATCAACCCGCCGTAGGGTCGTGGGCCTCGAAATTGATGTCCCGGTGGGTCCCGTCGCAGAACGGTTTGTTCTTGGAAGCGCCGCACCGACAGAGAGCTCCGGCCGAGCCGTCCGTGGCGCCGCCATCGGAGGCCAGGACCCGGAACGACCCCTTGAGCACGAGCGGCCCATCCGGACGCAGTCGAACTGAGAGATCGGCGCGGTCGTCGTCCGGAGGGCGCACGGTTGGCTCCCCCATGACGCCAGGATCCTCGAAACCGATTTCCGCGTGGCGACCGTCGCAGTACGGCTTGTTCTTCGAGGCGCCGCAGCGGCAGAAGGCCACTCGGGTATCACGCGATATTTCACGGTGCTCCGCGTCCAGGATCACGAGATCGCCCGCGGCATACACGGGTCCGTCCTCGACCACCCGCAGTTCGTTCGCGGGCGTCGGCGCTTCCTCGGGTCCGCCGTCGGAACGCTCGTAGGCGAGGGCCCCGGTGGGGCACCGGTGAACCACCGCCGCGAGGTCCTCGGCCGAAGCGGCCCCAGCCTCTATCCAGGGTCGCCGGTTCGGATCGAACACAGCCGGGAGTCCGTGGACGCACTCGGCCGCATGGATGCACCGATCGGCGTCGTACGAGAGCCTGATTCCATTTCCTTCGTACTTCCTGATCTTCGACATGCCTTCCTCTCGGGGTCGGTTCACGCGCGTTGGCGGATCGCGAAAGCTATCGCCAGCCGGTCCGTCGTAGCCAGATCTGGTAGTCCCTCGCCTTGGACCGGCGATCGGTCGTGCAGCGTGCCACTCGCCACCAGCTCGCCTCGCACCCGAAGGTCTTCGGCACACATGGACCGCAGGTCCGCACGCGCGTTTTCCACGCAGCCTTCCGGGCTGTTGCGTCGGGTCCGGTCGGCCATAGCTTCTCCCCTCACTATGCAGGAACGCTTGATCGGATTGTACCGGGACCACTTCGGACAGGCCCCGTCAGCGGTGCTCGAGCTGGCTGGGGACGGGTCGAATCGCGCCTATCGGAGACTCCTGGGCTCCGAGGACGAGTCGGTCATCGGCGTGTTGGGGCCGGATCATGAAGAGAATCGGGCATTCCTCTCGTTTACGCGAGCCTTCCGCAGCGTAGACCTTCCCGTTCCGGAGATCATCGCCGAGGACGAAGAGGGTGGCGTCTACCTCCTCGAGGACCTCGGGGACACGACGCTGTTCGATGCCCTGGACGAGGCCCGGGCAGAGGGCGGGGGAACGTTTCCCGATTCGATGGTGCCCGTGTACCGGGAGGTAGTACGCTGGCTGCCCCTGTTTCAGGTCCGGGGTGGCGGGGTGGTGGACTATTCCGTGGCCTATCCCCGCGATGCGTTCGACCGTCGGTCCATTCTGTGGGATCTGAACTACTTCAAGTACCACTTCCTGAAACTGGCGCATGTTCCGTTCAGTGAGGCCCGTCTCGAGCACGACTTCGAGACCCTCATCGACTTCCTCCTGGATGCTGAGCGGGCACACTTCCTGTACCGGGATTTCCAGTCGCGGAACATCATGCTGCAGGAGGGTTCGCCCCGGTTCATCGATTACCAGGGAGGCAGGCGAGGGGCTCTGCAGTATGACATCGCCTCTCTGCTGTACGATGCGAAGGCCGATCTGCCCGCCGATCTACGCGACAGCCTTCTGGAGGACTACATCGACGCGCTGGCGGAAGAGATTCCGGTGGACCGGGAGCGGTTCCATTTATTGTACCGCGGCTACGTGCTCGTGCGGGTCATGCAAGCCCTGGGCGCCTACGGGTACCGGGGATTTTTCGAGCGAAAGCCCCGATTCCTCCGCAGCGTTCCGTTCGCGGCCCGCAATCTCCGATCCCTGCTCGACGAGGGACTGCCGGTTCGGCTGCCCGAGCTCGAACGCGTGTTCGGACACATCGCGGCCTCCTGGTCAGCCCCGGACGCCCTACCCAGCCACGCAGGACTCACGCTGCACCTGTTCAGCTTCAGCTATCGGCGAGGCTATCCGGATCCGGTCGATGGTCACGGGGGCGGTTTCGTATTCGACTGTCGATCGGTACCGAACCCGGGTCGAGAGCCCGAGTACCGCGGGCTGACGGGACTCGATTCCTCGGTCAAGGATTTCATCGAGAAGAACCCCGCCAGCGAGGCCTTCTGGTCGAGGGTCCGCGACCTGTCCGAGGCGCACGTCTCCGAGTACGTGCGGCGCGGCTTCGAAAGTCTCACGGCCTCTTTCGGGTGCACGGGCGGGCAGCACCGCTCTGTGTACTTCACGGAAAGGCTGGCCGATCACGTCCGCGGAGTCTTCCCGGACGTGCGGGTACGCGTCCAGCATCGGGAGGAGCCGTACTGGCCGGGGAGTGGGGGTCCTGCGGAATGAGCGAGCCGTGGACGGAATGATCCTCGCCGCGGGCCTTGGCACGCGTCTCCTCCCCCTCACGAGCCGTACACCCAAGGCGCTGGTCGAGATCGGGGGCGTGACCCTGCTCGAACGGACGATCGACCGCCTGGTGGAGGCCGGCTGCGACCGGATCATCATCAACCTGCATCATCATGCAGAGCGAATCTCGGAGTTCCTGGCCGGCTGCACGTGGCCGGGGGCGCAGATCCTGCTCTCGGAAGAGCGCGAAGCTCCGCTCGAGACGGGGGGCGGCCTCAAGCGAGCGAGCCACCTGTTTCGGGGTGACAGGACGATCCTCCTGCACAACGTGGATGTCATCTCCAGCATCGACCTGGCGGCCCTGGTTCGAGCGCACGGTGCGTCGGGCGCGCTCGCCACGCTTGCGGTCAACCGGCGACCGGCCAGTCGCCATCTCGTGTTCGACGAGTCAGGTCTGTGCGGTCGGATCGATACCCGTTCGGGTGTGGAGGAGGGGGCGAGGGCACCGTCGGCCCGACAATGGCGGGCCGGGTTTACGGGGATTCACGCCCTGTCTCCCGAAATTCTGGCGCGCCTCACGGAAGGCGGCGCCTTCTCCATCATGCGCTCGTACTTGAGGCTCGCCGCGGCAGGCGCGCGTATTCTCCCGCTTGACGTCACGGGGGCCCGCTGGATGGACGTCGGGACGCCTGCGAGGTTGGACGAAGCGCGTGAGACCTGGGGCCGTTCGGCCTGAGAGGATCCTCTGCCCTTATGGATCCCCGCCGCACCTCAGGCTCCCTCGGGGCGCTCGATACGGGCCCGCACCACGAATGGTACCTCCAGATCATCTTCCGTCACCGCGTACATGTAGCCGTCCTGGATGATCGGCGCCGGGTAGAATTCGACCGGGAAGGGGACGCGCACTTCTCCCAGGTACCTGCCCGTCGGGTCGAAAACGTCGAACAGCCTGTTCTCCTCCCCAGGCTCTGCGATCATCTGCACCCACAGGTAGCCCGCATCGTCGATCACGAAGTCGTCAAACGCCGGTTTCAGAGCGGGGATGCGTGACCAGTCGGCCTTGCCTCCGGCTTCGATGAACCAGTCCAGGCGCTCCCTGGCTTCTTCCAGGTCCGACGACGTGACGGGCAAGGGCTCGTATTCTCGGCGGATGGAGCGGAGCGTGTCGCCTCCCCAACCGAGTTGGAAGATCCGGTAGTCTCCGGTAAGGCCGGCCCAGTAGGTGCCGTCTCGTCCCAGGCTCCATTCGATCGATGGAGTAAAGGGGACGTCGGTCATCATCCAGCTGTTCTCGTTCCTGATCTCGAAGTGCTCGCCCTCCCCGGGGTACTCCGGTGGTGCGACGGAGTCGATGGGCTGCAGGTCCCGGCCGTGTCGAACCATGACGAGGGCGAAGTCGTCCTCGACCGTCGTATCGACGCCATAGGTATAGAACTGTCCTTCGTCGTCGAACCCACCCGGCCACGGCATCATCACGATGCCCCCGATCGTGGGATGGCTGTCGACGAACACGCCCGCGGTGTCCACGACCGACAGGCGATTGTTCGACGGATCCACGATCCACAGGTTGTCATCAGGCCCCCACGCCATGCCGATGACCTGGTTGAACTCTCCCGGCCCTTCTCCCTGCCGCCCTACCGTGCGCACGAAACGGCCGTCACGATCGAAGAGCCTCAGTTCCTGGGCCTGGCCTTCGAACAGCCAGAATCGCCCGTACCGGTCAACCTCGAAGTCCCTGATCGATCCGAACATGTTCGGTCCGGTGCCGTCGAGGGTGCCGATCCTCAACTCCTCCCGCAGTACCCATTCGTCTCCGGTGGACCAGAGAGAACCGACGGGATTGTGGACCGAGATCTGGCCGCTGGCGAGCGTGTCGACCGTGCCGCCCCAGCCACTGGCCGGGGCCTCGCTGGCGCACCCGGCAGTGCCCAGTGCAACGGCTATGGCCGCGAGCACCGCCCAGGCCACGACGAGAATTCGACGGGCCGCGGAGTCGTAGAGTGTTCGTGGGGGGTGCATGAGGTATTCCTGTCCACCGGGTTGTCTGGCGGCGTCTGGATGACGCGGCGGTCGAGAGTGCTCGTCCCTGAGACACGTCATCGGACAGAAACGTTGGTCTTTGGGCGAGCCGGTCGGGCCGGGATGACCACACGGGAGAGTGTCGAGAGATCGGAGGAAGAACTGACCGGGAACCGGTCGAGCCTTGCGGCTCGCTGCGCCCCGCACCGGCCCCCGGGTCAGATTCAAGCGTGAGCGAAGCCAACTGATCCGCCAATTCCGGCAGGCGTCTACACCCGGCCTCATATTCTATTTGCCGCTCGACCCGAGAAAATTACATGGCGGTAAACAGGAACCGTCCAACTCGCGTCTTACATGTGAACCCGGTCCCACGGAGAGTGCGTGACGCAGCGCCCGAATCAGGAATCCGAGCTGCTCTTTCAAATCCGGCAGGCGGGTGCGGGAGATCCGTCGGCCTTCGAAAAATTGGCCGGCTCGTATCGGAACCGGATCTACCGCTGGGCCCTGGTGCGGACAGGGGACGAGGATGATGCGGAGGACGCCACCCAGGAGGCGCTCGTGCGTCTGCACCGGGGCCTCGGGAAGTTCGACGGCAGGGCGCGCTTCGACACCTGGTTGTACTCGGTGGTGAGGAGCGCCGCGGCTGACGTTCAGCGGCGCAAGGCCCGGAGTCTTCGGCTGCGAGAGCGATTCGCCACCTGGGGCGCCCCCGACGCGGCGACGGAAGCACGGCCGGTGGTCGAGGGACTCGAGGTTCGGAGGCTGGGGGGACTCGTGCGGGCATTCCTCGAGGCGTTGCCCGCCCGCCAGCGGGAGGCCATGGACCTGGTCGACCTGCAGGGATTGGGGCAGGTGGAAGCGGCGTCGAGGTTGGGGGTCAGTCCGGCCACGCTTCGGACCCATCTGTTCCGGGGGCGCAGGACCATGAGGCGCAGGATTCTTGAGATCGAACCCGGGATCGAGGATGCAGAATGAGCTGCCTGGAATGTCAGACGCGACTGATGGAGGCCGATCCCCGGGCCATCGCCGAGGCGCTGCCCGACCACGCCCGTACGTGTGATGAGTGCCAGCTGGTAGCCGAGCGAATCCTCGCGGCCCACGAGCAGTTGGCCGCGGGCCTCGAGGTCCTGGAGCCTGCGCTTCCGCTCGCGGAGGCTGTTTCCGCTGCGATCCGCGAATCCGACGGGCGGAGAAACCGTGTTCGGAGAGCGTCCTGGGCCGTCGCGGCGGCGACCGTGGCGGGCCTCCTGGGGGTCCGGGTCCTCGACGTGGGGAACGGTGCCGGCACGGATGCGCCGGAAGTCGTGGCGAGGGTGGCCACCTCGCCACACATGCCGGAAGTCGAGGCACTGCTCGACGAGAGCGTGCTGGTGCTGGAAACGGACAACGACGACGTGGTGGTGTTCTGGTTCTATCAGGGGAGGGGAGAATGAACAGAAGACTGAGGTTGAGATCCGGTACGTGCATGGTGACCGGGCTGATCGTGGCCTTCGGGCTGGGCGGCTGCTCCGCGGAGGGCCCGCCCACGCTCGAGACCCGTACTTTCGAGGTCATCCATCTTGAAGACTGGGTGGCGAGGGACCTCGTCGAGCCGTACGTGTACGCCAGCCGGGAGGGGGCGCCGGGCATGGCCAGCGTGGTGGATGGGAAGCTCACGGTGCGCGAGACCGGCGACAACCTGCAGCGGATCCAGGAAGTTCTCCAGGAATTCGATCGGCCGACGCCAATAGTGCGGCTCACCTTCCAGATCATCGAAGCGAACGGCAGCACCGACACCGACCCCGAGATCGCCGAGGTCGAGCAGGCGCTGCGAGAGCTGTTCCGGTTCGATGGATACCGACTGGTAGGAGAAGTGATGGTCCACGGGACCGAAGGAAACGAGGTCTTCCAGGAGTTCGATGTCCCGGACCTGGGTCCCTCCGCGATCGAGGCCACCATCCGAGACGTCCGGACGGACTCGTCCGGGGGGAGCGTCCAACTCGAGATGCGTTTTCATGCCGGAAGCCGCACCGTCTTCGGCACCACGGTACGGGTGCGGGCCGGCCAGACCGCCGTTCTCGGGCGGACCCCGAGCTCCGTCGGCAACCAGAACATCATCCTGGCGGTAAAGACGGAACTGCATGAGTTATAAGAAGATAGTAGCAAAGATCTCAAGTGCGGGATGATATAATGAAACTTGCCGGGGCATTCCTGGAGCGCACATCGCGTCCACGCGCGGGCCCCCGCGCTGATTGCTCGTGGTGCAGAACCCGAGGGTGAATAACCCCGGCTCGCGTTGACACTTCCGGGCTCCGGTCATAACTTGGCGGCCTTGAAAACACGGAAAGTGGAGCGTTGCTCCCACCTTTCGGCGTGCCGCCGCCCCCGGGCGGCCACAGCTGCCGGGTAGAACACGATGGCGCGATCCTCGCTGGGTCGCTGCTATGTCGTGTATGCCCGGTCGGCCTGACGCCGAACGGGCATTTTTCGTGGTTGTCGCTTCGCCTCGGGCCTGGCGGGTCGGCGACGGATGCACCACGGCCCTGGAAGAGGTGAAGTGAGCCAAGACGAGCTGCGCGTAAACGACAGAATTCGCATCAGTCCCATCCGTCTGATCGACGGAGAGGGCGAGCAACTGGGCATCATTGCAACGGACGAAGCTCGGGCGATGGCCGAGGAGCAGGGTCTGGACCTGGTCGAGGTCGCGCCCAACTCGCGTCCTCCCGTCTGCAAGATCATGGACTATGGGAAGTTCAAGTACGAGCAAGCCCGAAAGGCGCGGGAGGCCAAGAAGAAACAGCACATCATCCACGTGAAGGAAATCAAGATGCGGCCGAAGATCGAAGGTCACGATTTCGGCTTCAAGCTCCGGCACGCGCGGCGGTTCCTCGAGGATGGTGACAAGGTGAAGTTCACGCTTCGTTTCCGCGGTCGGGAGATGACGCACCCCGAGCTGGGCGTTCGCGTCCTGGAGCGGGTCAAGGGAGAGCTGGTGGAACTCGGCAACGTGGAGTCGGACATACGCAAGGAAGGTCGGACCATGACGATGCTCATCGGTCCCAAGGATAGTCAGAAAGGGTAGACAAGATGCCAAAGCAGAAGACCAACCGGTCAGCCGCCAAGCGGTTTCGGAAGACCGGGTCCGGGAAGTTTCGCCGCAACAAGGCGTACCATAGCCACATCCTGACGAAGAAGAGCCCGAAGCGGAAGCGCAATCTCCGCAAGAAGACGCTCGTCTCGAAGGCCGATGAGAGCCGGGTACGCCGGTTGCTCGGAGGCTGAGCCTGAAGGGCATGCACGTCGCACGGACGGGCCGTCCGGATGTGGCTTTGAAGCATTGGAATAGAAAGAAGAGGATAACGATATGGCGCGTGTGACATCGAGCGTCGCTCGAAATAAGCGCAAGAAGAAGATACTCAAGCAGGCCCGCGGCCAGTTTGGGGCTCGTTCCAAGTTGTATCGCACGGCGAAGAACGCCGTCGAGCGCGGCTGGGCCTACTCCTACCGGGACCGCCGCCGCCGCAAACGCGATTTCCGCCGTCTGTGGATCGCGAGGATCAACGCCGCGAGCCGCCAGCACGATCTGTCGTATTCCCGTTTCATCTCGGGTCTCAAGAGTGCCGGTGTCGATCTGGATCGTAAGGCGCTCGCCGATCTGGCGATCCGGGAGCCCGAGGCGTTCGCAGAACTGGCGAAGCTCGCGAAAGAGCACGCGCATTGAGCTCGAAGGACGAGCAGGGAAACCTCCGCGAGACCCTCGAGTCCATACGGATCGAGGCTCTCGATGCGATCCAGGAGGCCGAAGACAAGGAGTCCCTGGAGAAGGCACGAGTGCGCTTCCTCGGGCGCAACGGGCTCTTGTCCCGTGCCCTCTCCGGTCTGAGGGACGTTCCGGCCGAGGAGCGTCCTGAGGCGGGCAAGACGGCCAACCAGGTCAAGCAGACGCTGGAAACGACGCTCGAGTTGCGGGTGGACGAGCTGGCCGCGCTCCTGGCCCCGGAAGAGTCCGCCGGCCCTGACCTGACGCTCCCGGGCCGCCGTGAGTGGCGGGGGGGGGTCCATCCGGTCACCGTCGTGATCGACGAAATCTGCGAGATCTTCACGGAACTCGGATTCACCCGTGCCGCGGGGCCCGAGGTCGAGACCGATTGGCACAATTTCACGGCTCTCAACATTCCGCTCGACCACCCCGCGGCGGACATGCACGACACGTTCTATCTGGACGAGGGTCTGCTGCTCAGGACCCACACGTCGCCTGTGCAGGCGCGTGTGATGATGGAGTACCAGCCCCCCCTCAGGATCCTGGCACCGGGGATGGTCTTCCGTCGTGATCCTTACGACGCTTCTCACGCACCGGCTTTCGAGCAGGTCGAGGGCCTGGCCGTCGACGAAGGGATCGACTTCATCGAGTTCCGGGCGGCGATCGACTACTTCGTGCACCGTTTCTTCGGACCCACGACCCGGACCCGTTTTCGTCCTTCGTACTTTCCGTTCACAGAGCCTTCAGCCGAGGTGGACGTGAGCTGCATCATCTGCGAAGGCTCGGGCTGCGCGGCCTGCAAGCGGACCGGCTGGATCGAGATCATGGGCAGTGGAATGGTGAATCCGGCGGTCTTCGAAGCCGTGGGGTACGACCCGGAGCGCTACACCGGGTACGCCTTCGGTATGGGGCCGGCACGCATCGCCATGCTTCGCTACCGAATCCCCGACATCCGACTGCTGTACGAAGCGGACGTCGGCTTCCTCGAGCAGTTCGCCTGATGGACATCAGCGTCAACTGGCTCCGAGCCCTGGCGCCGACGATCGAGGGCTCAGCTGACGATCTTGCCGCGGCTCTCAGCGCGTGCGCCGTTCCCGTCGATCGAGCGGAAGCGGTCGGCGAAGAACTCGACGACGTCGTCGTGGCTCGCGTCGTCGAAGTCGCGAAGCACCCGAACGCGGATCGGCTGTCGCTATGCCGGGTGGACGCCGGGAGCGGTGACGTGCTCGACGTGGTGTGCGGAGCCCCCAACGTGGTGGAGAACGCGCTCTACCCGTTCATACCGGCGGGGGGAACACTGCCCGGCGGGTTCAAGATCGAGCGCCGAAAGATCCGGGGGCACGAGAGCAACGGCATGCTGTGTTCCGAGAAGGAACTCGGTCTCGGCAGGGACGCCTCCGGGATCATGCGCCTGGCTGATGACCACGAGCCTGGTGAGTCGTTTGCGGGCGCCCTCGGGCTACCGGACGCGCGGCTCGATGTCGACCTGACGCCCAATCGTATCGACCTGGCGTGCCACGCAGGCGTTGCCCGGGAACTTGCGCCCGGCGGCGTGCACGACCTGGTCCTTCCTTCGTTTGGAGGGCCGGAATGGTCACCAGGGTGGGAGTCGGGTGAGAACACGGCCTCTGCCGGAGGCGTGACCGTCACCATCGAGGACGCCGACCGGTGCTTCCGCTACCTGGCGGCTATCGTCCGGGGGGTGACCGTGGGGCCGTCGCCGGAGTGGCTTCAGGCCAGGCTCCGCGCTGCCGGGTCACGTCCGATCAACAACGTCGTCGATTCCACGAACTACGTGCTTCTCGAACTGAACCAGCCGCTGCACGCCTTTGATATAGCCCGGCTCGCCGGGCGTGAGATTCGGGTACGGGCCGCCCGGAATGAACCGCACACCACCCTGGACGGAGCCGAGCACGAACTCGGTCCGGAAATCAGCGTGATCGCTGACGCCGAGCGCCCTGTGGCGCTGGCCGGTGTGATGGGCGGGGCCGATTCCGAGGTATCGGACGAGACGTCGGATCTTCTCATCGAGTGCGCCGCCTTCGATCCGCGCCACACCCGGCACACGGCCCGGGCCACGGGCCTCTCGACCGACGCTTCCTACCGCTTTGAGCGTGGCATAGATGAAGCGGGAATGGAGCACGCCATCCGGCGTTGTGTCGAGCTGATCGTGGCGACGGCGGGGGGTGTGGCGGACGAAGAGGCGATCCGTGTTGGCCGAGCCCCGGCTTCCTCGGCCAGCGTGCGGCTACGGCCTACGAGAATCCAGGCGGTTCTCGGATTGCGTCTGTCGGGTGAGCAGGTTACCGAACTCCTCGAGCCCCTGGGATTCGGAGTCGTCGAGGGAGAAGACGCTTCCGATGGGTCCCCGGCACTGGCCGTGAGCGTTCCCGGGTGGCGAACGGACGTCCGGACCGAGGTAGATCTTCTGGAGGAAGTAGCCCGACGCTTCGGCTACGAGGCGTTTCCGCAAGAGGCCCGGTCCTTCCGGCCGAGCGTGGTCCCCGACAGCCCCGTGTGGAGCCGGGCCGATCGGGTGCGGAGCAGCCTGGCGTCGTTTGGTGCCCTGGAGGCCCGCAGTTCGAGCTTCGTACCGGAGAGCAGGACCACGGGCCGGCCGGCTCGCCTACTGAAGCCGCTCTCCGAGGCCGAGTCTTTCCTGCGTACCGACCTGGTTCCAGTCCTGCTTGGCCGAGTGGAGCACAACTGGTCGAGGGGCAATCGGGACGTGCGGCTCTACGAAATCGGCAGCGTGTTTCAAACGACAGGGGAAGCGTCCGACGGTTGCCGTGCCTCTGGGCACCCGCCGGTCGCCGAGGAGATACGCGTCGCTTTCGGTATGACCGGCCTGCGCAGACCGCCGCACTGGAGCGGTCCCGAGGGCGATCTCGATGTTTGGGACGCGAAGGGATGGATGGAGGACCTCGCGAGGGAGCTTGGCCTGGGCCAGATCATGCCGGGTCGGCCGAGCGACGGCGGCGACGGACTCCCGATCGGATGGGGATGGTGGCTCGGAGAGGAGTCGTTCTGCATCTTCGAGGATGAACGTCTCGTCGGCGTGGGGGGGCGAGTGCGCGACCAGGCATTGGACGCGCCAGTGTGGGCTGCGCCGGTGTATGCTGCGGAGTTCAGGCTTGAATCCGTGCGGCTCGAAGATTCGCGCTCCTGTCGTGATCTCCCGACGTTCCCTGCGGTGACGCGAGACCTGGCGCTGGTTCTGGATCGCGCGGTGCCGGCCGCGAGCGTGGCGGATGCGATCCGGGCAGCGGGTCCCGACACGCTGGAGTCGCTGGAGCTGTTTGACGTATACGAGGGTGACAAGGTCGACGACGGGCAGCGTAGCTTGGCCTGGCGCCTCGTGTTCAGGGCGCCGGACAGGACGCTCCGGGATGTGGATGTGGAGGAAGGGTTGGGCTCGATTAACGTAAACCTGGAGGAACGATTCAATGCCAGAATCCGCTCCTCGTGATTCCGCCGCCATCGAGCGGGAGTTGGGCGTCCTCGAAGAGGGTGTTGACCGACTCGTTCGCGAGCTGGAGGAGTACAGGGGCCGTGCCTCGCTCGCGGAGGGCGAACACGCACGTCTGACGGCGCTGCTGGACCGGTCGGGCGTAGACGTCTCGGATCCTGCCTCTCTCGGGAGCCGACTCCAGGAACTCACCGAAGAAAACTTCCGCTTGAAGGAAGTGCTCAGGGAAGCACGCATCCGGGCGAAGCGAATCCGGGGGCGACTGATCGTGATGGAAGACGAGTCCGCGGGCTGAGGAGTGACACGATGAGCGATGGAGCCGAGAGGGCCACGGTCCGGGTCACCATCTTCGGGGAGGAATACGCGATCCGGACAGACGCTCCCCAGGAGTACACGATGGAATGTGCGCGCTACGTGGACGACGCGGTTCAGCAGGCGCACGTTCGTGGCCAGGTAGCGGAGCCGCACAGGGCAGCCGTCCTCGCCGCGCTGCAGATCACGGACGAGTTGTTCCGCACGCGCAGGGAACTGACCGAGCGCTCTGACGACGTACTGGGGCGGGTGACTGCGCTCCGGGAGCGTGTCGGATCCGTCGTCGGGGGCGACGCGGGCGGCTTGCCAAGGGACGATTGACCGGGCAACTTGGAGTGACCAACGAGGCGGACGCTGGCTATCGCTAACGGCCAGGTGGACGTATAGATCGCACGGCTCGCGCGACCATGGTTCGCGCAGGCAAAGCCGTGCATCGGGCCGGCGGGGCCTCGGAGAGGCCGCCGGCCTTTTGCTATGGGGGTCGGTGAGGGCATCGGACATGTGGGACCGGGGTGCGCCTCGTCGCGGCGACGATGCACGGCCGGGTCCCTTCCTAGAAGATAGATGGAGTCAGCGATGGAGAACCTCATCACCATTCTCGCGGCGGCGGCAGCACTGGTCGTGGGGGTATTCGGCGGCCGCGCAGTCGAAGTCCGAAGGGCGAGGGCAGCCAGGCGCACCGCCGAGGACGAAGCCACGGGCGTACTCGAGGCGGCGGGCGTCGAAGCGGACAGTCTCCGACGCGCGGCGGAACTCAAGGGCAAGGAAGAGGGCTATCGCCTCAAGCAGGAGTTGCTCGAAGAGGCTGAGCAGAGACGGTCGGAGCTCGAGAAGACCGAGAAGCGGCTGAGCGAGAGGGAAGAGGGTCTCGAACGGAAGCTGGACGTGCTGGACCAGCGCCAGGAGCGGGTCGCGCAGCGGGAAGAGGAGGCGGGACAGCGCCGTGAAGATCTGAAGACGGCACAGGAGCAGTTGAAGTCGGAGCGGGCGCAGCTGACCGCCAGGCTGGAGAAGATCGCGGGGCTAACGGCAAAGGAAGCCCGTGACGAGTTGATCTCGCGAATCGAGGACGAGGCGAAGGCCGAGGCCTCTCGCACGGTCCGCGACATCAGGGAGCGTGCCCGGCGCGAGGCAGAGCGCGAGGCGCGCAAGATCATCGCCATGTCGGTCCAGCGGTTGGCGGTGGACCACTCCTCAGAGATAACCGTTTCCGTCGTCCCTCTCCCGAGCGACGACATGAAGGGGCGCATCATAGGCCGGGAGGGTCGCAACATCCGTTCGTTTGAGGCTGCGACGGGCGTAGACGTAGTGGTAGACGACACTCCGGAGGCCGTGATTCTATCCAGCTTCGACCCCATCCGACGGGAGGTGGCGCGGATCGCCATGGAGCGACTTGTGGCGGACGGCCGGATCCACCCGGGCCGGATCGAGGAGGTCGTAGAGAAGGCTGGCGAAGATGTGAAGGGCGAGATGCTCGAGGCCGCCGAGGAAGTTCTCTACGATCTCGGCATCCACGACCTGCCGGACGCGCTGATCGACGTGCTCGGGAATCTGAAGTTCCGGACCAGCTACGGGCAGAACCAGTTGATGCATGCCCGCGAGGTGGCCCTCCTGGCAGCCAGCATGGCTGCTGAACTCGGGGTGGACGTCGGGATGTGCAAGCGAATGGCTTTGCTGCACGATATAGGCAAGGGACTGACCCACATGCAGGAGGGCAGCCACGTCGAAATCGGGTACGAGCTGTGCAAGAGGGCGGGCGAGTCGGATCACGTGCTGAACGCCATCAAGGCCCACCATGGCGAGGAACCTGCGCGATACCCCGAGACCTTCCTGGTGACGGCGGCGGACGCGATCTCGGGAGCCCGTCCGGGAGCCCGTCGCGAGTCGTTCGAGCATTATGTGAAGCGGCTGGAGAAGCTGGAGGAAATCGCCCGCTCCTACACCGGAGTGTCGAAGGTGTACGCGATCCAGGCCGGTCGGGAGATCCGGATCATGGTCATGCCGGAGAAGGTCACCGATGATGAGATGGCCGCACTCAGTGAGAAGACCGCGAGCCGGATCGAGGAGGAGCTCCAGTATCCAGGCCAGATCAAAGTCGTGGTTGTCCGGGAGACCAGGGCCGTCAATTTTGCCCGCTAACGAGTCGGGATCCACCGGCCGGTGAGAATAGATTCGAGGAGATGATATGTCCGCTCAGATCATAGACGGTAAGGTGATTTCGAAGGCCGTCCGGGATGAGGTCGCCATCGAGGTCGAGGAGTTGAAGGCTGCCGGAATCGAGCCGTGTCTCGCGGTCATGTTGGTCGGAGAGGACCCGGCTTCGAAGGTCTACGTCGGAATGAAGGAGAAGATGTGCGCCGAAGTCGGGATCAAGGCCGTCGAACGGCGCCTCCCGGCGGACACCTCGCAAGAAGAGATCGTCTCGATTCTCGACGCCTGGAATGAGGATCCTTCGGTCCACGGCATTCTCGTCCAGCTTCCGCTGCCGAAGCACGTGGATGAAAAGACGGTCATGGAGCGTATCCGGCCGGAAAAGGACGCCGACGGATTCCACCCGGTCAACGTGGGACGGCTGGCCAGCGGCGATCCCGATGCGTTTCGTCCATGCACGCCCGCCGGGGTCCAGGTGATGCTCAAGCACATCGGGTACGACCCCGCCGGCAAGCATGCCGTGATTGTCGGACGCTCCAATATCGTGGGCCGTCCCATGGCCGCGATCCTGTCGCAGAAGGCGCCCTGGGCCAACGCCACGGTGACCATGGCCCACAGCCGTTCCGAGGACCTGGGAGCCATCACCCGGTCAGCCGACCTGCTGATCGTCGCCGTTGGCTGGCCGAACGCGGTCACCGCCGACATGGTCTCCGAGGGGACCGTGGTGATCGACGTCGGCGTCAATCGGGTAGATGACGACACCCGGGAGCGTGGATACCGCCTGGTGGGTGACGTGGCGTACGATGAGATCGCCGAGAAGGCGTCCTGGATCACGCCGGTTCCCGGTGGGGTGGGCCCGATGACGATCGCCATGCTTCTCAAGAACACCGTGGTTGCCGCGAGGCGGCTGTCGGGACTCGCCTGAGGACAGCCGTCATCGAGGACGTCGGGCAGGTCGCTGATCCCGGTCGGACTCCGGCCACGGCCGTACCGGTTTCGGAGGTCAACGAGACCGTCCGGCAGCTACTCGAGTCGTCGTTTCAACCCCTGTGGGTAAGGGGGGAAATCGGGCGGTGGCGCCGGCACGGTTCGGGCCATTGCTACTTCACGCTCCGCGACCAGGACGCCCAGGTCGACTGCGTCATGTTCCGTTCCGACGCCCGCGGTCTCCCGACGGATCCCGATGACGGAATGGAAGTCTGCGCCTTCGGTCGCCTCACGATCTATCCCGCCGGCGGAAAATACCAACTGGTCGTACGGGCCCTCGAAGCTCGCGGCGACGGACTTTGGCGGCTCGCCTTCGAGAAGCTGCGTGCCGCCCTGTCAGCCGAGGGACTGCTGGATCCGGATCGCAAGCGAGATCTGCCGGAGGTCCCCCGGCGTGTTGGTGTCGTCACCTCGCGCTCGGGAGCGGCTCTGAGGGATGTCATCGCGGTCGTCCGGCGTCGGGCACCGTGGACGCAAATCGTGGTGTCCAACTGCCGGGTACAGGGCCGCGAGGCGGCCCCTGAGATCGTCGAAGCCCTGGAGCGCATCGGGCGTGAGGGCTCATGCGACGTAGTGATCGTCACGCGAGGAGGGGGCTCGGTCGAGGATCTATGGGCGTTCAACGAGGAATCGGTCGCGCGCGCGATCGCCGCGTGTCCGATTCCCGTAGTCTCGGCTGTCGGTCACGAAATCGACGTCACGATCGCCGACCTCGTGGCGGACCAGCGCGCGGCTACGCCCTCGGCGGCCGCCGAGATGGTGGTGCCCGAGATGGACGCTCTGACCGCCAGGCTGGAGGGGCTGCGAGACGGCCTGGTCTTTGCGCTTCGAGACATCGTGCGACGAGGTCGTCAGCGGGCGGAAGACCACACATGCCGACTGGTTCAGTCCGTCCGAGACTCGATCACGCGACGCGCCGGCGGACTTTCTCTCGTCTCGGCCCGGCTTGACGCCTTGAGCCCCCTGGCGACTCTCG
>CAYWLF010000010.1:0-22537 GCA_964458875.1 uncultured Gemmatimonadota bacterium | reverse complement strand
GAGCAGGCCTTGATGCCGCGGTACGTCCCGTAAGCCGTTACCGGCGAGGGATCACCCGATTTACCGGCCATTCCGACCACATGCTCCGTCTCCATGTGGATGTAGTCCATGTCCGCTACGGACGTGCCCACGTCTTCCGCCGTGTAGTAGCGGCCCGCCAGCGATTCGACGGCGCGGCCATGCGCCCGCATCACCATCTCGCGCTGCGTGGTTCGATTGTCCCCTATGATGACGGCCTTGCCGCCCCCAAGATTCAGGCCAGCCACGGCGGCCTTGTAGGTCATGCCCCGCGACAGGCGGAGTACGTCGATGAGAGCGTCATAGTCGGAGTCGTAATTCCAGAACCGCGTCCCTCCGAGGGCGGGCCCCAGTGCGGTGTTGTGTATGGCGATGATGCCCTTGTATCCGCTGCCCGGGTCGTACGTGAAGACCACCTGCTCATGGTCGTGCCGGGACATGAGATCGAACATCTCACTCCGGCCGTCCACGGCCTCCGCGACCTTGTCCGCGTAGCTGGTATCCGTGCTCACTGGTCGTTTCCTCTCTCCAGGTAAAGTTCCCGCGAAATGATGATGCGGTGAATCTCGCTGGTCCCCTCGTAGATCTCCGTGACCTTGGCGTCGCGGAATAGCCTCTCAACCGGATACTCCCGGCTGTAGCCGTAACCGCCGAATATCTGCACCGCCTGCCGGGTCACCCAGGTCGCTGTTTCGCTGGCGTTCAACTTTGCCATGCTCGAGAGCTTCCTCTTGCGGGCCTCATCGGCGTCGTACGCCAACGCGGCCCGGTACAGGAGCCCGCGAGCCGCTTCGACCCGGGTCGCCATGTCAGCCAGTTTGAACTGAATGCCCTGAAATCCACAGAGAGGGCGTCCAAACTGGACCCTTTCTTCCGCGTAGTCCCGGGCATAATCGAGAGCGGCCTCGGCGATGCCGATGGCCTGCGCCGCGATTCCCAGTCTGCCGCCTTCGAGCGCCTCGAGGGCGTATCGGAAGCCGAGGGCCGGCTCCCCAAGGAGATACTCGGGCCCCAGGTACAGGTCCTGCAACGTCACGGCGACCGTCTCCGATCCACGCAGGCCCATCTTTCGTTCTTTCTTACCAGGAATGTACCCGGTAGAGTCCGTCGGCACGAGGAAGGCCCCTATACCCCGTGATCCCTTCCGGTCCGCCGGATCGTCCGTCCGGACCATCATCAGGACCACGTCAGCTGAAGCGCCGTTTGTGACCCACATCTTGGCGCCATTCAGCCTCCAGCCCTCCCCATCTGGCGTAGCCTGCGCAGTGATGGCAGCGGCGTCACTCCCTGCGTCCGCCTCGGAAAGCGAAAACGCTCCGAGCACCTCGCCGCGTGCCATGGGCTTGAGCCAACGCTCCTTTTGCTCCTCAGTCCCATGGCGCAGCAGGGTCTGGGTGGGAAGCGAGTTGTGCACGCTCATCGACACCGCGACGGAGGCATCGCCCCAGGCGATTTCCTCCAGGACGTACAGGTAGGTCAACATGTCGAGGCCGAGCCCGTCGTATTCCTCCGGGATCAGCATGCCGAGGAAACCCAGTTCGCCCAGCTGCCGGACCGGCCCCAAGTCAAACACATCCTCGTTCTGATCTCGTTCCTCTGCTCCCGGCCGTAACTCGTTGCGAGCGTACTTCCTGGCCATGAGCAGGATCTCACGCTGCTCTTCGCTCAGCCGGGCACCGGCGTGTGACCTACGCATCGCTGTAGTCGTAGAAGCCGCGGCCGGTCTTCCGGCCCAGGCGGCCGGCGGCCACGTACTTGGTGAGAAGCGGACACGGTCGGTACTTGCCGTCTCCGAGGTCCTTGTGGAGGACCTGCATGATGAACAGACAGGTGTCCAGGCCGATCAGGTCCGCGAGAGCCAACGGCCCCATCGGGTGATTCATTCCGAGCTTCATCACGGTATCGATCGCCTCGGGCTGAGCCACCCCCTCCATAAGGCAGTACACGGCTTCGTTGATCATCGGCATGAGAATCCGATTGGAAACGAACCCGGGAAAATCGTTGACCTCGACCGGTGTCTTCCCCACCCGCCGACAGATAGCGAGGATCAGCTCAGTCGTCTCGTCGTCCGTCTCCAGCCCCCGGATCACCTCCACGAGCTGCATCATCGGAACCGGGTTCATGAAATGCATACCGATGAATCGCTGCGGCCTGCTTACCGAAGCCGCGATCTCCGTAATCGAGATCGAGCTCGTATTCGAGGCGAATAGGGTCTGCTCATCACACAACTCGTCGAGTCGGCCAAAGATCTCGAGCTTCAAGTCACGATTCTCGGGAACAGCCTCCACGACCAGAGGGGCCGAGGAGAGCGACTCGAGGTCGGTCTCAGTCCGTACGCGCTCCAGAGCGGCCCGTGCGTCCGCCGCTTCGATGCGGTTCTTGGACAACTGCCTGGCGAGGTTTTTCTCAATCTTCGATCGGGCTCGTTCCAACGCTTCGGGGTCCGCATCCGCCAGGACTACGTCGATCCCGGCCAGAGCGAATACGTGCGCGATTCCGTTGCCCATCGTGCCCGCGCCCACTACCCCCACGACATCTACTTGAGTCGCCTTCATGCTTCCTCCGATCAAATTCGCCGTCCCGCACCGTCGATCAGCGGGGACAGCGCCACGACCGCGGGATCCCGGGACAGCCGGGGGGTACGAATTGTCCAGATGATCCCAACCAGTGTTGCAAGCGTCAGCAGCAAGCCGGCCTCCGGGCCATAGTCCCCGCCAGTCAGCAGGCTCGGCCCGTTGGCTGTCACTCCAACCAGGGGAGCACCAACGTCCAGTCCGCTGACCGGCAACCCGGCTCCGACTCCCATCGTCCAGTTCCAGGCAAGATGAGCCCCGGTAATCCACCAGAGACTCAACGTTCTCCAGTACAGGATTCCGAGCAAGATCCCGGCCAAGAGGGTATTCCCGATGGCCACCCAGCCGACCCCGGGATTCGCTCCGTGGAGGCCCGCAAAAACCAGTGCCGTGGAACCGACTGCGACGGCAGGTCCCCGTGCGCGAGCGACCAGTTGGAACGCATAGCCGCGAACCGCGACTTCCTCGAAGAGCGCTGCAAGGGTCAGCAGCACCGTCACATACAGCACTGACCCCAGCACGGGCCCTTCTGTCGGAGTGCTTCCGGACAGGTGCAGCCAACCGGCCAGCGCCATGGCCACCAGGACCGCCGACACCACGACAAAGCCAAGGAGGAACCCTCGGACAGAGTCCTGCGCACCCCGGATACTCCAGAAGAACCCGAGAGAGGCGGGCGGTCTCGACTCCACGCCGGACATCATGACCCACGAGGCAAGCAGAGCGGCGGCGCAAGCGGCCCCGGCGCTCCACACGGTCAACTCGCCAACCGACGCCGGGTAGACCAGCGCCAACCCTGTGAGCAGGACCAGCACCAGCAGGAGCAACAACACTATGTAGAGGGCCAATCGCCAGCCCCAGGCCCATCCACACCCTACCGGTTCTCTCCCGGTCGCCTCCCGCGGTCCACGGCCTTCCCCATCTCCTCCCCGCCTCACTCCTTCTAGGAAGTCGGTCGGCGGCGCAGCACGCCCGGACCCCAGCGTGCGATCGCCAGGACCAGCAGCACCTTCAGGGCGTCACTCAGGATGAAGGGTCGAACGGCGGCGGCGGTAAACAAGGACTCGCCACCCAGGATCGACAGCCAGGCGAGACCGCCGACGTGGATGGCCGCCAGGGCCAATCCGAGCCACAGCGCGGCCCCGAACCAGTGCCCCGATCGCTTGCCGGCCAGCCCGGCGATCGCGGCAGCGGCCGGAAACGCCAGCAGGTAGCCGCCCGTAGGCCCGAGCAGGTAGGCCGCCCCACCACCCGCCGCGAAGACGGGCAGGCCCATCGCACCGGCGACGAGATACGCGACCTGGCTGGCGGCTCCGGCGCGCGATCCCAGGATCGCACCGGCAAGCAACACGGCCACTGGCTGCAGGGTCATCGGAACCACGCCACCCGGCAGAGGAACGCTCAGTCGCGCTCCCAGCGCCGTAAGCGCGGCGAAGCCCAGCACCCCGATAATGGCGCCAGGAGCTCGGCTGTCGGTGATGGCGATCGCCGGATCGGTGGAACGTGCTGCCTGTCGACTCATACTCTCTCCACGCTTAGAGCCACCGCGTTCCCGCCTCCCAGGCAGAGGGTGACGAGGCCCTTGTCCACATCCCTGTCGCGCATGGCGTACAGGAGAGTCGTCAAAATCTTTGCGCCGGAAGCTCCGATCGGGTGTCCGAGCGCGATCGCGCCACCCCGGACGTTGACTCGCTCCATGTCCATCCCGAGAGCGCGGGCATCGGCAATGGCCTGCACCGCAAACGCTTCGTTCGCTTCGATGAGCCCGTAGTCGTCGATCGACGTGCCCTCCAGGGCCATCAGGCGCTGAACCGCATCTACCGGGGCGAAGAACAACTCCTTCGGGGCCGTAGCGCCCACCGAATATGCCTTTACACGACCGAGGATGTCCAGCCCGTTCGCTCTCGCGTAAGCCTCTGAAGTGACGACAGTGGCGGCCGCGCCATCGTTCAATCCGGGCGCGTTCCCCGCCGTGACCGAGTGCTCCTCCACTTCCGGTGGCGCGTCGCCCCCAAATGCCGGCCGCAGCCTACCGAGGGCCTCGACGGTCGTATCACGCCGCGGGGGTTCGTCCGTATCCACCACAGCGGTTCCCTTCCGACCGGCGATCTCTACGGGAATCACCTCGTCCGAAAACTCGCCGCCGTCGATGGCCGCCACGGCCTTCATATGACTGTCATACGCGAACTGGTCCTGGTCCTCACGGCTCACTCCCGCCTTCCAGGCGGTGTACTCTGCGTGGCCACCCATGTGGCAACGACCGAAGGAGCACCACAGGCCGTCGTGAATCAGGGCGTCGACCATCGACCTGTCGCCGAACTTCACACCGCCTCGATATCCCTGCACCAGGTACGGCGCGTTCGACATCGACTCCATCCCGCCTGCGACGGCCACCCGCAGGTCGCCCGCACGAATGGCCTGCGAGGCCAGCATCACGGCCTTGAGACCCGAACCGCACACCTTGTTGATCGTGAGCGCCGGAATCTCGTCGGGAAGGCCGGCCCCGATGGCCGCCTGCCTCGCGGGGGCCTGCCCGACACCGGCCTGCACGACGTTTCCCATGATCACGTCCTGGATGTCACCCGGCGCCACGCCCGATCGCTCCACCACTCCGGCGATGGCCCGCGCCCCGAGCTCGGGGGCCTTGAGGGGCGAGAGCCCACCCAGGAATCTCCCCGTCGGCAGCCTGGCGGCACCGACGATCACGGCCGTCCGCTCCATGTCACTCATTTCAGCCACTCCTCGCACCCCTGTCCTCGCCGCGTGTCGGCCAGCCCCACGATACGCCAGTCATCCCGGACCCTGGCGATCAGGAACACGTTCACACCGCAGTGCAACAGGTTGCCGTTGTAATGGAATGCGTAGGGGGTAAACACCGTCGCCAGATTGTCGTCGATTCGAATCTCGGCGGGCCCTATCTTCTCGTCAAAAGCACCCGGCTCGGCTCCTCCAACTTGCTCGATGAATCCTTCGATCGCTCCAAATCGCACGCCGGCGATTCCATCCCGCGCTCCGGAACTCGCCATCTCTCCCATCTCAGGGTGAAACAGCATCCGAACGGCCGCTGAGTCCGCGGCCCGCATCGCGTCGAACAGGGCATCGACGACTGCCCTGACCTCGTCTTCCGCGCTCTGCGCCGTGGCTGGCGTCGAGAGTCCGCCAAACAGCATCGCCGCCATCAGTGTCACGATCGCGATTCGCCTCATCCATTCCCTCATCCATTCCCTCCCGGTTAAACCCGCGCGGCGCCGGCGTTCACGTCCCGTCATCCTCGAGCCTCATCCGTCGTCTCGCCCCGCTTGGCTCCGGGGACCAGATGTTGCTCCCGCACGTCCGTCAGAGAACAACCGGGTTCGCCTCGCGGTGGAACCGCTGCCCGGCCCCAGGCCACCCAGGGATCGTGTTCGAAGGCCAGCCACCAGCCGTCCTCCGCCGCACGAGTGAGCGTAGCCCTCTTACTCTCCAGCGTCACGAGCGGCTCCACGTCGTAGCCCATGATCCACGGAAGCGGCAGGTGCGCGGTCGTCGGAACCAGGTCGGCGAGATACAGCAGTGTCTCTCCTCCCAGGTCTACTCGGATCGACTGGTGGTGCGGCGTGTGCCCGGGCGTAGGCTCCAGCCAGACTCCGGGAACGACTTCCGCACTCGCCGTGGCGAGTTCGAGGCACCCGGCTGCGGCGAGAGGCTCGAAGTTGGCCTCCATGTAGCTGGCCCGCACCCTCTCGTTGTCGAGCCGGGCGAACTCGTACTCGCCACGATTGACCACGTAACGTGCACCGGAAAACGCCGGCCGCACCGCCCCGTTCGGATCTCGAACGGTGCCGCCTCCAGCGTGGTCGAAATGCAGGTGCGTGGCGACGACCACATCGATGTCCGAGGGCTCCAGTCCCAGAGCCGACAGGGACGATTCCAAGCGGGTAGGATCCCCTTCATTGCTGACGCCGTAAATCGATTGGAATTTGTCGTCTTCCTTGTTGCCAAGCCCCGTGTCGATCAGGACGTTCGCGTCGTCCGTCTCCACCAGGAGGCAGCGCATGGCGAGCGGAATTCGATTCCGTTCGTCGGCCGGAGCCCGGCGGTTCCAGAGCGGCTTGGGGACCACCCCAAACATGGCCCCGCCGTCGAGCCACAGGCTACCGGCGTCGACGGGCCTCGCCCTCGCCCGATGTCCCTCCAGCACTGGACACTCAGGCACGTAAGCCCTCCTCGGAATCCGTAGTCGGGGGCAAGAAAGTGGCGCGCCCGGCGATCCAGTCCTCGAGTTGGTCCCAGTAGACGATGCCCTGCCGGTCGACCGCCTCCAGCATGCGAAGGAGGATGACCGCGGTGGCCCGGGCATCGTCTCCCGCTCGATGCCGATTCACGATGTCCACGTCGTAGTATCGCGACAGGGAGTCGAGTCCCCGCCGACGGAGACCCGGCAGAACCCGGCGAGCCATTCGTACGGTGCAGAGCCGGGGTCCCTCCGGTATGACGGAGTTGGCCATTCGGAGTTCTTCGGCCACGAACCTCCAGTCGAATCCGACGTTGTGCGCCACGAAGACCCGGCCCTCCAGGGCTTCTCGCACACGAGCGGCAATGTCCCGGAATCGAGGTGCGCCTTCCACCATCTCCGGCTCGATGCCCGTCAATCGGGTGATCCAGCGCGGGATCCACGCCTCTGGATTCACGAGGGTCGTGTACTCGTCGCGAATGTCGCCGCGTTCCACGAACACGGCCGAGAACTCCACGATCCGCGCTCCCTTCGTCACGGAACTACCTGTGGTCTCGACATCAACGACGGCGAAGTTCATGTCGGACAGCCGGGTGCGCCCCGCGATCGATGGCCGCTCGGCCAGTGTCCACACCCCGTCCGCATCCACGGAGAATCGACTGTCCTCTCCGAGAAGATCGAACACGAGGCGAGATGCCAGCCCGGCCGGCGCCTGCATCAGGCCGAATACCTCCCTGGCGAGCTCCGGTGTGTCCATCGGCTCCCTGCCTACGGTCTCCAGCGCCCTCTGTACAAGGGGCGTATGAGTCCCGAATCGAAGACCGCCCGTGTTCATGGCTCGTCTCGAAGAAGGGGCATCGTCATACACCGGGGGCCGCCTCCCCCGCGCACCAGCTCCGACCCCTCGAAACCGATCACGAAACGCTCATCTGCCCCGAGCTCCACGTCACCCGTGAGGAAGTCCACGCCCTGGACGACCTTGAACCCTCCTTCCTCCTGCAGCGCCTGCAGCGTGTGTTCATTCCGGTCATAGGCGAGGACCTGGCCCGGACCGACCGCAAAGAAGTTGCACCCGCTGGCCCACTGCTCGCGTTCCTGCATCGTGCGCCGATCGCCTCCACACGGGAGGGGTGTGAGAGGGAGCCCCAGATCTTCGAGCGCCTGAAACAGGCTGGCGGTCTCCCTGACCCCCGCGGCGCCCTTCCGGATGTGCAGGACCGGAAGGCGCGTGGGACCCATGAAGTGGGGTGGGAAGACGCAGCAGAGCTCACGGTCCAGCATCGTGAAGATCATATCGAGGTGGATGGCCGCCCGGTGCGCCGGAAGCAGGACCGCCACCACGTCCGTGATCTCGGTCGTGCGGAAGACCTCATCGGCCAGGGCATCGATGCCTGCGGCGGTGGTTCGCTCCGACATGCCGACGGCAAGCAGGTCCCGCCTCAGTACGTGGACGTCTCCCCCCTCGACGCGCACGTTCAGCCGCCGCTCGTGCGCCCCGTCGAACAGGATGCCGGCGTTTTCGAGACCGGGGTGCGCTCGGAACAGGGTCCAGGCCAGGATTTCTTCGCTCCACCGAACCTCGTGCTTCATCGACGCCACCATCACCCGATCACCGATAACGGCGGCCGAGTCGCGCGTAAAGAACAGGTTGGGGAGCGGCGGTAGCGTGTAGCCCGATTCGTTGACCAGAGCAGCGAGGGCCCCGCCGGAGCTGACTTCTCCCTCGATGAAGAGACGGGTGATTTCCTCGGGCACAGAGTCTGCCGCTCGCGAGCCGATGGCCCCGCCCGTGTTAGCGAACAGATACTGCCGAGCTTCGGGCTCACGAAGCACGTCCGTCAGCAGGTCGGCCAGTTCGTACACATTCGCGAACCGGGAGAGGATGGCGGTGAAGCGGCTGTGCTCGCGGCGAGCGAACTGCAGATCGAGGATGTCGTCGAACAGGTAGTCCGCGCGATTGCCCGGCGTGACGACGGCGAGCTCGGGTCCCGGAGTGTGGCATACGACCGTCTTGAGGCGACCGATCTCGCTATGGACGCCAATCATTCGGTTCCTACCGCTGCGGAACCGGCCTCAGTAACGATGTAGCACAGGCCTTCGAGCTCCAGTGTCACGTCCATCTCGCGAACCGCTACTCCGGGCGGCAGATGGAGCTTGACCGGTGCGAAATTGAGGATCGCCTGAGCGCCAGCCCGCACGGCACGAGTCGCCGCTTTCTGCGCCGCCTCCGTGGGGGTCGCGATGATCGCGATCGAGATGTCGCGATCGAGGAACGTCTGCTCCAGTTCGTTCAGCGGCTGAACCCGCACACCACCCAGTTCCCGGCCGATCTTGGACCGGTCTGAATCGAAGGCCGCCACCACGTCGAAACCGCGTTGCGTGAAGAAGCCGTAGCCGAGCAGTGCTGAGCCGATTTTTCCGACCCCCAGCACGGCGACCCGCCAGCGTCGGGTGAGGCCGAGGATCTCCTCCAGGTGAACCCGGAGGTCCGTCACCGTGTATCCCTGCCCCCGCTTGCCGAACGAGCCGAAGTGACTGAGGTCCTTCCGCACCTGGGCCGCCGTGGTGCCCGTCGCCTCGGCCAGCTCACGGCTGGACACGACCTTGAGCTCCTGGCGGTCCAGGTTTCGGAGCCGGCGCAGGTAGCGCGACAGGCGCCGCACGGTCGAGTCAGAAATCTTGCGTGCCATGGTCTCGCTTGTGAAAGGTAGCACAAGAAGATACGCAACTGAGCCGCCGTTCTCAACTCACCCCGGGACCTGTTATCGCCCCCCCGGGCGAGTAGCCGCGAGGCGGCCCGCGAGTTCAACGAACTGAGCTGGCGTGAGAGTTTCGGGCCGGGCCTGGGGAGAGAGCCCGGTCTCTTCCAGGATACGCTCGAGGACGTCCGGAGGGATCTCGTACTCAGGGGCGGACCTCAGGATCCGGCCCAGTTGTTTGCGCCGGCGGGAGAAAGCGACCCGCGTGAGGACCCTGAGGTCGGTCAGCTGGTCTTCGTGTGCCACCTCGGGGCGGGGATCGATCACGATAGCGGCGGAATCGACGGCCGGAACCGGCCGGAACGCCAGTCGACCCACGCGAAACGCGACTCGCACATCGGCGCGCGCCTGCACGCCGACCGTAAGGGCCCCGTACACCTTGTTGCCCTCGGACGCCGCTATACGCTCCGCCACCTCCTTCTGAACGAGGAGCACCATCCGACGAGGAAGCGGCCTCATCTCAAGAAACCGGAAGATGAGGGGTGACGTGATCCCATACGGGAGGTTGGAAATCAGGAAGCCCGGGCGTTCGGCGGGAAGAAGGCTCGCCAGGTCGACCTCGAGTGCGTCTCCATGCACCACCCGGACGTCGTCCCGGTTCGCGAATCGAGCCGCCAGATCCGAGGCGAGACCATCGTCTTTCTCCACCAGCACGAGTCGACCGACCTGGCCCGCGAGCAGGTCCGACAACTCGCCGTGCCCGGGTCCGACCTCGAGGACCGCGTCATCCGGACTCGCTCCGAGTTCGGCGACGATCTTGCGTCGGATGTTGGGGTCAACCAGGAAGTTCTGACTGAGGGATCGCTTGGCCCGAACCATCACCTACTTGACCACCAGGGCGGTTCGATCGTCCGCGGCCACCCCACCCGGCGGCTGGGCCAGCTCGAACACCCGGTCCAGGACCTCCTGGGCACTGGCTCTGGAGCGTTCCATGGCCATCTGCGTGAGGCGCTCGTCGGACCACATGCGGTCGCTGTCGAGGCACTCGCTGATCCCGTCCGTGAACATGAGGAGCATGTCACTCCCCTGTGTCCACTCGACTTCCTTCTGGGAGTACGCGTCGAACTCCGCGATTCCGAGCGGCGGATTCAAGGCGTCCAACCGCTGAGCGCCCATAGCGTTGACCAGGAACGCGTGGGGATGGCCGGCGTTCGCGTACTGGATCCGACCGGCTTCGGAGTCCACCACCGCATAGCACAGAGTCATGTACATTTCTGTGGACTCCAGCTTGCGGACCAGCTCATGGTGGATACCGCGCAAGACCTCCGACGGCTCTTCCCGCTCACGGACGGTGATCGAAGCGGCGCTCATGGTCAGAGCCATGATGAGACCGGCCGAATAGCCGTGCGAGCTCACGTCGCCCAGCATCACGCCCAGACGATTTCCCGGGAGCCGGAACAGGTGATAGAAGTCTCCACCGACCGAGTCCGCGGGCTCACACCGGCCCGCGACGTCAGCGAAACCGTCGAAGTCATCAAGATCGGGCAGGAGCTTCATCTGAAGGTGATGCGCGACCTCCAACTCGACGAGCATCCGCTCCTGCACCAGACTCTCGCGCGACAATCGGTCATTCTCGATCGCAGCCGCGAGCTGGGCCGCCACCGTGGCCGCGAGCTTGATGTCCGCCTGGGAAAACGTGTCCCGCGCCTCACGCCCCCGGGCCACGAGCACCCCTACCGGAAGCGTGCTGCCGTGGAGCGCCGAGTGCCTCAGCGGCACCGCGAGCAGCGTACGGTCTCCCTCCTCCTTCGCCGGCCCACGACGCGGCCGGATCTGGGCCACCTGCATCTTCAGGGCCCTGTCGATCCATTCGCGCGCACCCGCCGCCGGTTCCTGCGTCAGCTTCGACGCGGCACTCCCCCCAGCTGCCAGGCACTCAAGGGTCCCGTCATCGTCCGGCACCCAGACCGCGGCACGGTCTGAGTTGAGCACGTCACCCAGGCGCTCGAGCAGGCGGCCCGCCGCTCGCTCGAGGTGTATGACGGACCCCAGTGTCTCACCCACCGACGTCAGCAGATCGATTTCCTCGTAGCGGTCCGCGAGTTCGCTCGAAAAGAACCGAGCCTCCATCTCGGACGCCACCAGGCGACTGGCGACCTCACGTAGCAACGCCAGGAGACGCCCCTCCTCGTCCGTGGAGGCAGGCGCCGCAGCCAGCCTGACGCGCAAGGATGGCATGACCAGCCAGGAGGACTCGGTGAACTCGATGCCTCGAACGTCCCCCAGTGAGTCGTGGGCGGTGACTTCCGCCCCGTCTGACTCCATTACGAGCCGCAAGCGGATGCCGGTCAGACGGTGGAAGGACTCGAGAAACTCCTCCAGTCGGTCGCTCCTGAGCAGGCGGGCGCCCGCGGAGCCCGGTCCGAGATTCGGAGGCTCGGTCGATTCCGTCACTTCCATTGCCCTGGGCTTCGACCCGGTTTCGCCGTCCACCGTCTCACTCCCTGAGGGTCAGGGTGATGGAATTGCCGCGCTCGTTGAAGCTCACGTCGTCGGCCAGGGACCTGAGCAGAAACAGCCCCCTTCCATGACTGCGCTCCCTGTTCTCGGGGCGCGTGGGGTCGAGAATCGCCTGCGGGTCGAAGCCCGGCCCCTCGTCGGTGACCGTTACCCTGGCGGAGCCTGGACTGAGGGCGGCCGCCACCCGCACCAGCTTCTGCGGATCCTCCTGGTTGCCATACAGAATGGCGTTGGACAGAGCCTCTCCCACCGCGACCCGCAGGTTGAGCGTCGCTCGCGACCCTGAGAACGCCAACCGCTCGCATGCCTCGACGACTTCGGCCACCACCTCGCGGACGAACCGAACGCTGGAGGGGAACTCGAATTGAAGGCTGCCGGCCAGCCCCCCAGGACGCCGGGCACGCGTTCCGCCCTCGCCCTCGATGTGCTTTCTCCACATCAGTCCCAGCTCGTCCGAATTGATGGGATAGAACAGATAGTCGCCACAGCCGGCGGCGAGCGCCGGGATCAGGCGCTCCACGGACTCGTTGTCCACGATGGCAACGAGCTCGGTGGCATGACCGTACGCGAGTCGCACATCACGCACCGGCTGATTGATGTCGGCCAGGTCGATGAACGCGATAGCCGGACTTTCGCCGGGCCACTCGGCCCGAGCCGACGTCACCGTGCAGGAGGCGCCCAGCGGTGCCAGTCCCCGAACCAGGTTCTCGGCGACCTCGCTGCGATCGGAACAGATCAGGGCGGTGCCGAGTGCGACAGACACGCCTCAGAACTCGCCGATGGCCCGGGCGCGCGTGTCGGCGATCTGGAACAGGGTGTCCAGTTTCGTGAGTTCGAACAGGGTCCGCAGATCCTCGTTCAGCCCGGCGAGCCTGAGGGCTCCACCGGATTCCCTGATCTTCTTGGAGAGACTCACCAGTACGCCCAACCCGCTCGAGTCGATATAGCTGGAACTCGAGAAATCGATGAGGAACCGCCGATCCCCCTCATCCAGCCGCCCCAGGACGGTGTCCTTCAGCTCCTGGCGATTGCCCACGATCAATTCGCCGCCAACCTCCACGATCGTGATACCGTTCATTTCTGTGATCGAAAACATTGCAACCCTCTACACTCAGGGGGATCCGTAATCCCGGGCTCCTGGCATCTCAGCCATCAGCGCCGTGATATACGCCATGTGTACGATGTCCTCCGTCGAAGCTCCGCGAGACAGGTCGTTCAATGGCCTCGCCAGTCCCTGCAGGACGGGCCCGAGGGCATGCATCCCCGCCAGGCGCTGAACGAGCTTGTAGCCGATGTTGCCAGCGTCGAGGTTGGGGAAGACCAGCACGTTGGCCCGGCCGGCCACACTGGACCCGGGAGCCTTCCTGGCGGCCACCTCCGGCACGAGCGCCGCGTCCACCTGTAACTCTCCGTCACAGATAACATCCGGCTCCCGGTCCCGAAACTCACGCAGGGCTTCCCGCACCGCTCGAACCGAGTCTCCGTCGGCCGATCCAGACGTCGAATACGACAGGAACGCGACCCTGGGCTCGTCGCCGACGATGAGTCGTCGCGCCCGGCAGGCCGACTGAGCGATCTCTGCAAGTTGCACGACGGTCGGAGCGGGCACCACGGCCGCGTCCGTAAACGTCAGCACGTCATCCGGGGCCCCGTCGTGCGGAACCATGTAGAAGGAACTCGACACCGTCTGGATGCCAGGCGCCGTGCCGACGATCCTGAGTCCGGCCCGCAGGACGTCGGCGGTGGCGCTCCTCGCACCCGCGACCACGCCGTTCAGCCGACCCCTGTGCATCTGCGCGACCGCAAAACGCAGAGTGTCCACAGGCCCGCCCGCACTGATCTCCGGAAGCAGATCGGCCACCTCCCCTCTCCGGCCCGGCGCATACGGATCCAGCACTTCAACCCCGGCAGCCTGGAGGCGACCGTCGAGTTCTGCGACCGACTCCACGATGACCGATCGCACCGCACCTTCATCCGCCAGGCGTAGAATCGCGTCCGCTGTGCGCGGCTCGGTCGCCTCGGGAAAGCCGATCCGGGCTCCCGTCCGCGCCGCCCGCTCCCTCAGGCCCGCGAGGAAATTCACTCGCCGGTCACCGCCGCCCCGTACACCCGCGCCAGCTCCCTTAGCACCTGGGCCGGTACGAAGTCCGACACGTCGCCCCCGAGCCGGGCGACCTCCCGTACCAGGGAGGAACTGAGGAAGGTGTAGTTGCTCGCGGGCGCCATGAAGATCACCTCGATCTCGGGCCACAGCGACCGGTTCATCAGCGCCATCTGGAACTCATACTCGAAGTCGCTGACGGCCCTGAGCCCCCTCACGATGAGCCGTGCACCCCTCGCCCGAGCGAAATCGACCAGTAGACCCTCGAACGGGACGACATCCACCCTGGGTTCATCGGAGTAGACCTCGCGCGTCAAATCGACACGTTCATCGAGCGAGAACGCCGCGCTCTTGGTCTGGGTGGCGCTGCCCGCAATCGCTATGAGGACCCGGTCCACGAGCCTCAGGCTTCGCCGCACGATGTCGTCGTGTCCCAGCGTCAGGGGATCGAACGACCCCGGGTAGATGGCGGTCCTTTCGTCAACCATGAGCGGCTCCTTCGCCAGGATCCATGAAGATCGACAGGGTTGTCTCCCCGTAGCGCCGTTGCCAGTCGGGTTCGATGGAGAAATCTACGCCCGATGCGTGCTCCACACACAGGATAGTCGTGAAAGCACGGTGATCGAACGTTGAAACCAGCTGAGCCGCCGCCTCACCGGCGT
This sequence comes from uncultured Gemmatimonadota bacterium, assembly GCA_964458875.1. Taxonomy (GTDB): domain Bacteria; phylum Gemmatimonadota; class Gemmatimonadetes; order Palauibacterales; family Palauibacteraceae; genus Benthicola. The sequence continues at coordinate 7,754 of CAYWLF010000010.1, read as the reverse complement.
ACGGAGGGTCCGCCAACACCAGGTCCCACGTACGGCCGCCGCTTCTAGCGAGGTCAGAGACCACGGCCAGCGCATCCGCGTCCAGCACCTCGCAGCGGGACGCTGCACCGAGAGCCTCGATGTTGCGCCTCAGAAGGCTGAGCACGGCCCAATTCGACTCGACGAAACAAACGTGAGAAGCGCCACGGGACAGTGCCTCGAAGCCCAGCGCCCCGGATCCCGCGAACAGGTCCAGCACCCGGGCTCCCGCGACTCGATCGCCGAGTACGTTGAACCAAGCCTCGCGTACGGCCGCACGAGTCGGCCGTGTACCCCGTCCTCCCGGCGCCTCGATACGGCGCCCACCGAACTCGCCCGCAATGATCCGGAGGCTCACGGCTCAGTCGGACGGAAGTCGAGAATCCGGGCCTGCACTTCACGCCGCCCGTTCCAATTGTTCTCGGCGATCTCGAGCGCGACGTCCGTCAGCTCCGAGGCCCGGGCTTCCTGGAGTCTGCGCCCCATGCGAAAGGCGATGGCCGGGACCCGCTGCCCGTCCCCCACCAAATGGAATCTGAGGTGTCCGCCATCGTTCCCAACCCTCGCCGGTCGTTCGAGGGTCACAGCTCGCACCATCAGGACCGGAGTCGGGTTTCCCGAGCCGAAGGGGGCCAGGTGGCCGAGTCGCTGGAGAAGATCTCCGCCGATCCGCTTCATGGGCACCTCGAGGTCGAGTCGCAGCTCCTGGACCGGCTCTCGATCCGACAGATCACGTCGGGCCATCTCCTGCAGCCGAGCGGCCAGCTCCTCGACACGATCCCTCCGGACCGTGAATCCCGCGGCCATCCGATGCCCCCCGAACCGCTCCAACATCGGCTCGCATTCCTGCAGCGCATTGAACAGATGAAATCCCTCGATCGAACGACCCGATCCCCGACCCATATCTCCGTCAAAGGAAATTACGATCGACGGCCTGTGATAGCTCTCTACCAGGCGCGAGGCGACGATGCCGATGACCCCCGGATGCCAATCGTCTCCCCATGAGACCACGGCGCGGTCGTCATCGCGCAGGCGGGATCGGACCTGTTTCGTCACGTCCTCGTACACGCGCGCGTCCGTCAGACGGCGCTCATCGTTCTGCCGTTCCAGATGATCCGCCAGGCGTTCGGCCTCACCCGGGTCTGAAGCGACAAGGAGGCGAAGCCCCGAGTCGGCCTCGGCCATTCGCCCGACCGAGTTGAGGCGAGGCGCTACGCGAAACGAGATGTCCTCCGCCTCGATTTGCCGATCTCCCGCGACTCCGGCGCTCGCCAGCAGTGATCGAAGTCCTGGCTTACGAGTGCGCTCCAGCACGCGCAAGCCCGCACGCACCAGGACCCGATTCTCGCCGGTCAGCGGCATCTGGTCGGCCACAGTACCCAGCGCGACCAGGTCCAGGTGCTGATTCAAGCTCGCAGCCGCCGCTCCCGCACGATCATACAGCGCAGCCAGGAGCTTGAACGCGACACCGACGCCGGCCAGGTCGCGGAACGGGTAGCGACTGCCCGGGAGCATCGGGTTGACGACGGCCACAGCGGCCGGAATCTCGCTCCCCGGCCGGTGGTGATCCGTGATCACCACGTCGATCCCCTGCGATTCAGCCTTCGCCACTGCGGCGAAGGCCGTAACGCCGCAGTCAGCGGTAACGATCAGAGAGGCCCCCAACTTCGCGGCCTTCCGGATTCCCGCGTCCGACAGGTCATAGCCGTCCCTGGTTCGGTGCGGCACAAAAGCCTCGACGCGGCCCCCGATCTCCCGCAATCCCAGGGTCAGCAACGCGGCCGCAGACATCCCGTCCGCGTCGTAGTCGCCGTGTACCAGAATCGTCTCGTGGCCAGCCAGGGCCCGCTCCACGCGTTCAACGGCGGGTCCCATGCCCGGCATTTCGAGGGGAGGATGGACGGTAGACAGGTGGGGGCGCAGGAAGAAGCGGGCCTCTTCAGGGGAATCGATTCCCCTGCGGAGAAGTACCCGGCACACGTCGTCGGGGAGTCCAACGGACTCGGACAGGGCCGCGACCCGATCCTCCCGCAGCGGCAACGGCATGATCCACCGTCGTGGACCCTCGTCGCGACTGCTCACGGACCCTCCCGCGCGGGAGCGATTCGGGGCCGAATCGCCAGGAATTGCCCTTCGCGGGAGGTCAATCCGCGACGTGCATGATGACGCCGCACGTCTCGCACACGACGAGCACGCGACCCGCCCGGATCACCTGCTGCATCTGAAGCGGGATCGCTGTGTAACAGTGACCGCAAACGCCATCGACCAGGGGTGCGAGCGGACTATCTGCTCTTCCCTTGCGCACCGTGTCGTACAGGCTGCGAGCCCGCTCGTCGATCCGAAGGGCCCGATTGCTTCGCCGGTCCAGTTCGATGGCGATTTCCTCCTCCAGCCGGTGCCGCTCGGCATCGAGTTCTGCAAGGCGCTCTCCGTACTCGAGCCGCCTGCTCGCGACGTCCCCGTCGAGATCACGCAACGCCGAACGAGCGGTCTCCTGGTCCTGCATCGAATCGAGCAAATCGTCCTCAGCGGCCTCCAGGTTCTGCCGCGCGGCGTCGACCTCGGCGCGCGCGGCCGCATGTTCACGCATGTTGTGCACTTCCTGCGCGCGAAGCTGCAACCTCTTGAGCGTCGCCCGTCCGGCCTGGACTGTTCGCTCGGCGTGCCGCAGATCTACCTCGACTTCCTCGAGGCGAGCGTTCAAGGCCACCGTTTCCTTTTCCAGTCCCTCCAGTTCGGCGACGAGCTGCTCGGACTCGCCTCGCAGCGTGGCAAGTCTGGTCTTCCTCTCTCCGATCAGGCCGTCGATCTCCTGCAACTGCAGAAGACTCTCCACGGTATTGCCTTCCATATCCTCCCCGTCTTCAGTAAGTCGTGTGCCCAGGCTGTCAGGCCCGGGTCTTCTCCGAATAGCGTCGCATGAAACTCAGGGGAACGCCTGCCCCTCTGAGCTCACGCGCAAGTTCCTCCTTCTCGACCAGCAAACGTCTCGCCTGATCCTCCTCGGCCAGTTCCAGCTCCCGGTCGATCTGCGTGAGACGGTCCAGCTTGGCCCGATGCACGATGCGGCGCACCGTCTCGTCGAACGCCTCCTGCGGGTGCATGACCTCCGAGTCGTCCTCGAGCAACCCGGCCCATACCGGCGCTGCATCGCCCGCGAGATCCAGGTCGGCGTCAGCGGCCACAAGGAGCGACTGATAGATGCGCCTGAGCACCGGATCCCGAAAGTGCTGATCCTCCAGGCCGGATTCGACGGCCACCTCCAGGAGGTCCCGGTCCCTGGCCAGGAGCAACATGAGCGCACGTTCGATCACGTCCACACCCCGCGATGGGTCCGCCGACGGCGATGCGCCCGTCGTCGCGTTACCATTGTCCGCTGCTCGGCGCGCCCTCGGGACCAGCCGCTCCCGGGCGACCTCGCCGACCAGAGTATCCCGGCGGACCCCGGTGCGCTCAGCGGCTCTCCCCAGATAGATATCGAGGAGAGCCGGGTCCTTCACCGACCGGAGGGTGCTGAGAAGGCCGTCGACGGCACGCCGCTTCCCCTCGATGCTGTCGAGATAACCCTGGCGCTCCAGGATCTGCAGCTTGCGCTCCAGCACGTCCACCGCATCGCCTATGTAGCGCCGCAGTGAGTCAGGTCCCTCACGCTGCAGAACCGAATCCGGATCCTCCCCCTCCGGAAAACTCACGACCATCGGGTGACACCCGGCCGAGAGTAGGACGTCTCCCGCTCGGAACGTCGCGCGCAGCCCCGCCGAATCACTGTCGTACAGCAGATAGACGCGACTGGAATATCGCTTCAGGAGGTCGGCCTGCTCTGATGTGAGAGCTGTCCCGAGAGGAGCGACGGCGGTGGCAAAACCACCGATATGGAGGGACAGCGCATCCATGAAGCCCTCGGTAACCAGCGAGTACTCCTCCCTGCGGATGGCGTGCCGCGCCCGGTTCAACCCGTACAGTGTCCGGCTCTTGTGGAAGATCGGAGTTTCTGGCGAGTTGATGTACTTCGGCGCCTGTGCGTCCGAATCGGCCAGCACACGGCCGCCAAATGCGATGGGCCGATCGCGCAGATCCCGAATCGAGAACATCACCCGATTGCGGAACCGATCGTAGGGCTCGTCTGCTCTTTCGCTAGTCGCGAGCAGTCCAGCCTCCAGCAAGTCATCATCCCCGATTCCACGCTCGTGAGCCGCATCTCGAAGCCGACGCCAACCCTCCGGGACGAAGCCCAGCCCGTATTCCTCAGCGCTCTCCGGGTCGACCCCCCTCCCGGCGAGGTATTCCCTGGCCGGGGCCCCGATGCCTGGGTCGAACAGCATGGACCGGAACCACTCCTCCGCGAAGGCCGTCACTTCCCTCAAGTGAGCAAACGGGTCTTCTCGGCGTTCCGAGTCATCCGGGACTTCAACCCCGACCCGCGCCGCGACCTGCCTGACTGCCGAGGGAAAATCGAGGCCAAGGTTCTTCATGAGGAAAGAAAAGACATCTCCACCTTCGCCGCACACGAAGCATTTGAAGATGCCGCGGGTCGGGTCCACCGAAAAATTCGGCCCCTCTCCTCCATGCAGGGGACAGGGGCCTCGGTACGTCTTGCCGGATCGTTTGAGTTGGACGAACTCTCCACACACCTCCAGGATATCGGCGCGCTCCCGGATCTCCTGAACCAGCGCGTCGCTAACCATCAGCGTTCGCTGCTCCTCTCGCCGGAGTGGCCGCGGCACACCTCAATATCTCAGTCGTCCTCCGCTCAATCGATGGCACCTGCGAACTCGACTACGGTAACCCCTGAGCCCCCTTCCTGGAAACCTCCGGGACGGTGCGCACGGACGCGCGAGTCGCCGTCCAGGACCCGGGCAACTTCTCGTCGCAACGCGCCGGTGCCTTTGCCGTGGATGATGCGAAGGCGGGGTACGTCGTTGACGAACGCCGCATCGAGGCCCTGTGCCAGGAAGCCCTCTACCTCATCGACTCGGAGCCCGCGCATGTCGACCTCGGTCAACGGGGCAATTTCGGGCAAGGGCGCGGCCGACCCCGTGACGCGGCTTCGAGCCGTTCGTCCCGTTGGCTCGAGGTCCGCCAGAGCGAGCGCGAACCGCATCCCGCCGGCGTCCAGGATAGCCTCGTCACCTCGAATCTCGAGCACTTCCCCCTCGACGGCCAGCGAGTGCGAACGAGCTCCTTCACCCACCACAAGAGCGTGCGAACTGCGCGGGCGGGGCTGCTCCGACTCGGCGTTCAACGACCGGTTCTCACGAACCAGCTGCTCCACCCCCGCACGCGCCGCCCGCACCGCCGCATCCACCGACTCGGTCGGCGTTGCCGCGTCCTGAGACGCATCCCGGGTCCTGCGTCGCAGGGCCTCGACTTCCGACTCCACCGCTCGGCGCGCTTGCAGCAGATATTCCTCGACCCTCTTGCGAGCCTGGCGCTCCACCTCCTTCTCACGCTTCCCCAGGCGCTCGGCTGTCTCGTCCAGTCTCTGCCGGATCACGCTTGTCTCGTGCGCGGCTTGCCGCGCCTCCACCGCCAGTCTGTTCACTTCCGCTTCCCGTTGCTCCAACTCGCTGAGAAGCGCCTCGACCCGTCTCTCCCCCCCGGTCAGACGGGATCGGGCGGTGGCCAGAACGTCGTCCGGGAGACCCAGCCGTCGGGCGATCTCCAGTGCGTAGCTGCGGCCTGGTCTATCGCGAACAAGCCGAAAAGTGGGCCGCATCGCCTCCGTGTCGAACTGAAGCGACGCGTTGACGATCGACGTTTCCTGCGCCGCGAGGTCCTTCAGCTCGCCGAGGTGCGTCGTCACCACGGAAAGTCCCCCCTGCGTCGCGAGACGGAGCAGAACCGCCGCCGCCAGCGCACTGCCTTCCGCCGGATCCGTGTTGCCGCCCAGTTCATCCACCAGGACGAGCGAACTTCCGTCCGCGGCCTCGAGGATCTGGCGCAATCCTTCGACCTGGGCGCTGAACGTGGACAGAGACGCCTGGATCGACTGCTCATCGCCGATGATCGCGTGGAAGGACCGGAACAGAGGGAGCCGCGTCCCCTGCCCCACCGGAGGAATGATCCCGGACTGCGCCATGACGGAAAGAAGACCAATCGCCTTGAGTAGAACGGTCTTCCCACCCGCATTCGGCCCGCTGATCAGGAGAACTCGCTCGTCCGGTTGGAGGTCCAGGTAGAACGGAACCACTGGTTCCCCGGTCGTTTCGAGCAGGGGGTGCCTCGCGTCGACAGCCTCATAGGCCGCGCCACCGGCCGATCGATCATCGGAACCCACCTCCGGTCGGCAGCCTCCGTGGCCCAGGGCGTAACGAGCGCGGGCATAAAGGCTGTCCGCCTGGGCCAGCGCCCAGTGACTCTCGTGCACGGCGGGCGCATGCGGCCGCAGGACTTCCGTCAGCTCGCGGAGAACGCGTTGGGTCTCGCGTGACTCTTCGCGCTCCAACTCGGCGATCCGGTTCATGGCCTCGATCGCCTCGGGCGGTTCGACGAACAGGGTGCGGTGAGTCCCGGATTCGTCATGGACGATTCCGCCAACCTGTGACATGCCCTCGCGCCGTATCGGAACGCAGTAGCGTCCGGCCCTCAGCGTCACGGATCCGTCCGTGACCTGGAGCCGCTCCGGCAGTTGCTTGACATAGCGTTCGAGGCGGCGCACCAGGGCCGATCGGCTTCCACGCAACGACTTGCGAATCCGGCCGAGATCCGGCGACGCCGCGTCCGATAGTCCGCCGTTCGGGTCCAGGGACCGGTCGAGCCGTGACTCGATGTCCGGAAGACGCACCATACGCTCCGACAGAATCGCGAGCCGCGGAAAATCCTCCGCGAACTTCCGAAGGTCGGACCGGGCGAGTCGCGACGCGCGAAGAAGCTGGAGGATGCTGCCCAGTTGCTCTGCATCCAGGACGGCTCCGTGGACGCCCGCCTTTCGCACCAGGTGTTCGGCATCCGGAATCGGAGGCGGTAACCACTGCTCGAGTCGGAGTACGAGGCCAACCATTTCGTCCGCTATGGCGAGCGCTTCTTCCACGGCCCCCGGATCGCGCCACGGACGCAGGGACAGCACATCCGCGCGACCCGGCTCCGAAGAGGCGAAGCCCGCGATCCGTTCAAGAACGCGCGGAAACTCCAGGACCGCCAGCGCGTGCCGCTCGGCCGCGTCATCCACCTCCAACGCACTCAACGGAACCTCCGGATCAACCAGGAGGCCACCGCATCCGCCTCCCGCCGAGGACATGCACGTGGAGGTGAAACACGCTCTGTCCGGCTCTCTCCCCGACGTTTGTCACCGCGCGGTATCCGGACTCCGCGATACCTTCGATCCGGGCCACTTCGGCGACCGCCAGAATCAGATCTCCCGCCAGGCCGTTGTCCTCCGATGCAAGCGAGTCCAGGCTCTCCACGTGCCGGCGGGGAATGACGAGCAGGTGCACCGGCGCCTGCGGCTGGATGTCCCGGAACGCAATCCAGGACTCGCCCTCGGCGACCGTGTCGGCCGGTATCTCACCGCGGACGATTCGGCAAAACAGACAGTCATCGTTTGTCATGGGCTATCCTCCCGCTTGTCTCGAATGTGGCCTGTCGCCGGCTGCGTCACGCGCCAGGATATGCTGAGCGACAATTGCCAGGCTGGCAATCGCCGCGGTCTCGAATCTGAGGACCAGTGGACCGAGACTGGCCGGTACGAGCCCGGCGTCGTCGAGGAGCGCGATCTCCCCCGCACTCCACCCTCCTTC
>CAYWLF010000009.1:0-23407 GCA_964458875.1 uncultured Gemmatimonadota bacterium | reverse complement strand
GCGATTGGGACGTTCGATGCCATCGAATCAATCGATTCGGTGCGGCTCGCCCGTCGCCTGCAGTCCGAGGCCGAGAAGGCGGAGCGGGAGAGCGTACCGGTGCTGGTGCAGGTGAACGCGGGCGGGGAAGCGCAAAAGAGCGGGCTGGAGCCCGAGCAGTTGCTCGACGCCATCGGGCCGATGCTGGAACTGGGACGCATTCGCGTCCAGGGACTGATGACGATGGCGCCTTTAACGGCCGAGGAACGGGTACTGAGACGGGTGTTCACGACGGCGCGAGACTGCCTCGCGAGATGCCAGGCGGAATTGCCGGGGTTCGACGGACGGACGCTGTCGATGGGAATGAGCAACGACTTCGAGATCGCCGTTGAGGAGGGCAGTACGGAGGTCCGCCTCGGGACAGTACTTCTGGGAGAGAGACCGGAGGGACGATGGAGCTGACTCCGCTGGATGTACGAAAGAAGAAGGACGACCTGCGCCGTACGGTGCGTGGTTACGATCCTGCCCAGGTGGATGGCTTCCTGGATCTGGTGGCCGATCGATTCGAGGAGGTCGTGCAGGAAGAGGTGCGATTGAAGGAGCAGGTCAGGATGCTCCGAGAACGTCTCGCCGACTTCGAAGAACGGGAACGGGCCCTCAACGAAGCTCTGATCGCGGCCCAGGAGCTTCGGGAAGAGGCTCGCCTGCAGGCCGAGAAGCAAGCGGGCCTGCGAATCCAGGAGGGGGAACAGGAGGCGGAGCGGCTTGTGAGTGAGGCGAGGCGGGCGGCAGAGAATTCTGAGCGCGCTCTCGCGGATTTGCAGACCCGGCGGGCCAGCTATCTGCGCGGACTGCGATCGCTGCTGGACCGTTTCCTGACGGAGGTGACCTACGAGGAAGAGCAAATCACGGGATCACCGGGTCCCGTGAACGGGCCGGATGAACCGGAGAAGAACGGTGGGGAGTCCGACCACGCATGAGCTATCGCCCGCTTCCCGAGAGCGTAACCGAGTTGGAAGGTCAGGTCCTGGAGGACTGGGAGGCCGAGGACGCGTTTCACAGCGGGCTCGAAGCGAGGCGCGACGCGCCGGAGTTCGTGTTCTTCGAAGGCCCGCCGACGGCGAACGGCAAGCCGGGCGTGCACCACTTGCTGGCGAGGACGATCAAGGACACAGTGGCCCGGTACCGTGCCATGACCGGCTGGCACGTCACGCGGATCGCAGGGTGGGACACGCACGGCCTACCTGTCGAGATTGAGGCCGAGAAGCAACTCGGGATCTCCGGAAAGCCCGAGATCGAGCGCATGGGCATCGCTCGCTTCAACCAGGTGTGCCGGGAGAACCTGTTCACGTACAAGGGAGACTGGGAACGCCTGTCACGGCGCATCGGATACTGGCTCGATTACGAGAACGCCTACGTCACGTGTACGCCGGAGTACATCGAATCTGTCTGGTGGGCCCTGTCCGAAATCCATCGGAAGGGGCACCTGTACAAGGGATACAAGGTCCTTCCGTACTGCCCCAGGTGCGGAACGGGTCTTTCCAGCCACGAGGTGGCGCAGGGCTACAGGGACGTCTCCGAGCCCTCGGTGTACGTGAAATTCAGGCTGGAGGATGATCCCGGCGGCGCGTCAATCTTGAGCTGGACCACGACGCCGTGGACTCTTCCGGGCAACGTGGCTCTGGCCGTGGGAGAGGAAATCGACTACCTGCGGGTCCGGGTCCGTGAGCCGAAGGACGGAGAGGGGAAGTTCCCGAAGGGAGCCAGCCCGGGCGAGGAGTTGATCGTGGCGTCGGCCGTTGCTCACGAAGTTCTTCGCCATCCGTATGACATCGTCGAGGTGCTTCCCGGTACCGACCTGGTGGGGCGACGTTATCAGCAGCTCTATCCGGGTGCCGTCGAGGCCGACGACAACCCCGCCGCCTGGACGATACTGGCGGCCGACTTCGTGACCACGGAAGACGGCACGGGAGTGGTTCACACAGCGGTGATGTATGGCGAGGACGACTTCTCATTGGGTGCCCGGGAGGACCTCCCCATGCAGCACACGGTGGATCCGGACGGCCGGTTCGTGGACCGGGTACCCGGTGGTCTCGCGGGACGGTTCGTCAAGGACGAGGAAACCGATCAGGCGATCATCGACGGCCTCGGTGAGGCGGGTCTGCTGTATCGCCGGCAGATGTACCAGCACAGCTATCCGCATTGCTGGCGCTGTGACAGCGCGCTCCTGTACATGGCCAGAGACTCCTGGTACATCCGCACCACGGCGGTCCAGGCCGCACTCCTGGCGCACAACGCGTCGGTGGACTGGTATCCGCCGGAGATCGGGTCAGGTCGAATGGGCGAGTGGCTGTCCGGCAACGTCGACTGGGCCGTCTCGCGTGACCGCTACTGGGGTACCCCGCTGCCCATCTGGGTGTGCGACCGGGAGCCGACACACATGCAGGTCGTCGGGTCGCTGGGCGAGCTGGCTAGTCTCGCGGGCGAGCTGCCCGAGGACTTCGATCCGCACCGCCCGGAGATCGACGAGCTGGCGTGGCCATGCGGCGAGCCGGGATGCGCCGGAGACCTCCGACGCGTACCGCAGGTTCTTGACGCCTGGTTCGACGCGGGCTCGATGCCCTTCGCCCAATGGCACTACCCGTTCGAGAACCAGGATTCGTTCAGGGCTCACTTCCCGGCCCACTTCATTGCCGAAGGGGTGGATCAGACGCGCGGTTGGTTCTACTCGCTGCTCGCGATCTCCACCCTGGTCTTCGACGCGCCCGCCTACCGCGGCGTCATCGTCAACGACATGATCCTCGACGCCGAAGGTCAGAAGATGTCCAAGTCGCGGGGCAACGTCGTGGATCCCTGGGAGACCGTGTCCGAGTTCGGGGCCGACGCCACCCGGTTCTTCCTGCTCTCATCGAGCAACCCGTGGCTGCCCAAGAAGTGGGATGGAGAGGCCCTCAAGGAGACCAATCGCAAGCTGTTCGACACGCTGCGGAGTACGTACCGGTTCTTCGCCATGTATGCCGAGCTGGAAGGCTGGACCCACAGTGTCTCAGGGGCGGCAGCTGTCGAGGCCCGCGCACCGATCGACCGGTGGCTCCTGAGCCGTCTCGACGATCTGGTCTGCTCCATGAGGGCGGACTTCGAGGCGTACGACCTCACTCGGGCCGCACGGCGTGTAGCGACCTTCGTGCTCGATGATCTGTCGAACTGGTACGTGCGCCAGAGCCGCGATCGGTTCTGGGCCACTGGCAGGGCTGATTCGGGTGACGCCACGGCTCAGGGCACCGCCGATGCTTTTGCGACCCTGCATTCCGCCCTGGCTACGACCGCCCTGGTGCTGGCCCCGATCTCGCCGTTCCTGTCCGACTGGCTCCACCGGCAGTTGATGGGTGGGTCCGTGCACCTGGCGGACTTCCCGGAATCGTCCGGCCTCCGGGATGAAGACCTGGAACGCCGAATGGACGACGTGCGACGCTTGTCGACCCTCGGCCGGGCGGCACGGGAAGAGGCCGGCATTCGCGTGCGCCAACCGCTCGGATCACTGCACGCGGTAATCCCGGGCGGGCGTCGGCCAGGTCCCGAGCTGGAAATGGTCCTCCGGCAGGAACTGAACGTGAAGGAAGTTGTATTCCCGTCGGGCAGCGACGATATTGTACGGCTATCTGCGAAGCCGGAGTTCGCTCGACTCGGACCGCGCTTTGGTTCGAGGACACCGCGGGTGGCGAAGGCTATCGAGGCGATGGAGTTGGAAGATGTGCGTCGCCTCGGTGCAGGCGAAGTGGTGACGGTGGTCGTGGACGGGGAGGTGCTCGAGGTGCAGCCGGGCGACGCACGGATTCTCGAGGCAGCTTCGGGAGACCTGATGATTCAGGCGCAGGACGGCTATCTCGTCGGTTTGGATACGGCGGTGACACCTGGGCTGGAGGCCGAGGGCCTGGCGCGGGAGGTCGTAAGCCGGGTACAGCGGTTTCGGCGAGAGGCGGGCCTGGACGTCAGTGATCGTATTCGTCTGGGTCTGGCAACGGATTCGGCTCGTCTCGCCGATGCGGTGAGGGCGCATGGTGAATACATCGCGAGAGAGACGCTCGCGATCGCGGTGACGACGGACGCGGATCAGGTCGCTGCGATGCAGCACCGGGCCGGCGTGGAGATCGAAGGCGAGAGCATTGTCCTCGGCCTGGGTCCAGTGGACGGCCAGACACCGGGGAATAACGCTGATTTGACGAAACTCTGAGGCTAGATCGGGGCAACGGGATGAAGAAGAAGGACCTGAAACACATCGAGAAGCGACTCCTGCAGCTCAGGGAGAGGGCACTGAAGGACCTCGGCCACTACGACGAGTCCTTCTCGAACAGCACGCAGGCGGCCGACGGCGACCTGTCGGCCTACAGCTTCCACATGGCGGACCAGGGAACCGACGCCATGGAGCGGGAGAAGGCCTTCCTGTTCGCCAGCAAGGAGGGTCGCTACCTGTACCACCTCGACGAGGCTCTACGGCGACTGTACCGCACGCCCGCCCAGTTCGGCGTGTGCGAGGACTGCGGCGACAAGATCTCGTTCGAGCGCATGGACGCCCTGCCGCACACGACTCTCTGCATCGGGTGCAAGGAAAAGGAAGAAACGGGTGCCTCTCGCTGATTCCTCGACGCTTGCCGAGCCGCGAATCCTGTCCGCCGTGGTGAACAAGAAAGCGCTTCTCGTGGGGGTCGTGGGAACCATCGTGGTGCTCGATGTCCTCACAAAGATGTGGGCGATGAACACCCTGACGTTCGGCTATCCGGTTCCGGTGCTGGGGGAGTTCTTCCGGCTGACCTACACGCACAACCCGGGAGCGGCGTTCGGCATCAACATCGGTGAGCACTCGAGGATGTTCTTCCTCGTCCTTTCCCTGGTGGCGCTGGTGGTCCTGGGTTTCATCTATCGATCGACACCGGCTCGAGACCTGCTTCGCCTTCTGGCGGTGGCCCTCGTCAGCGCGGGTGCGATCGGCAACATCATCGACCGCTTCCGGTTCGAGGCCGGTGTCGTGGACTTCCTGGACGTCGGTATCGGCGTCCACCGCTGGCCGATCTTCAATGTGGCCGACATGGCCGTGAGCATCGGGGCGGTCCTGCTGTTGATCTCATTCTATTTCGAGGAGAAAGACGGTGACGAACCGGAGCCGGCAGCCGGCTGAAGTTCACCTCTTTCGTGTAGACGAGGATCCAGACGATCGGCTGGATGCGTACCTGGCCGATCGTTTGCGTCTGAGTCGCAGCCGCGTCGCGGAGCTCGTGGGCGCCGGTCTCGTACAGCTCAACGGATCTCCCACTCGGAAGAGCCAGCGCCTGCGCGCGGGAGACCAGGTGGAGGTCACCGTGCCGGCGGCGCCTCCCACCGCGATCGTCCCCGAGTCGATTCCGGTCGAGGTCGTGTACGAGGATGAACACCTGGTCGTCGTGGACAAGCAGGCCGGGCTGGTCGTTCACCCGGCTGTGGGACACCGCGGCGGCACGCTCGTCAACGCCCTGCTGCATCGGCTCGGTGGCCTGTCGACCCTGGGTGAGCCGGATCGACCCGGCATCGTTCACCGGCTGGACAAGGACACCAGCGGTCTCATGGTTGTCGCCCGCACGGATGAGGCTCACGGAGGTTTGACCCAGGCGATCGCACGCCGGGAGATCCGTCGCGGATACCTGGCCGCCGCATGGGGTCACGTGCAGGAAGACGAGTTCACCGTGGATCGGCCGATCGCGCGCGATCCGAAACACCGGCAGCGCATGGCGGTGGTAGAGACCGGCCGGCCCTCGCTGACCCACTTCCAACGTCTCGAGCGCTGGCGCACGGCAGACCTGCTGGCGGTTCGCCTGCACACCGGACGGACCCACCAGATCCGGGTCCATCTCCGATCCCTGGGGCATCCGGTCGTGGGCGATCCGATCTACGGACACCGGTGGGAGAAAGGACTGGTGGGGGCCGGGGGGCGGTGGGCCGACGAGTTCGATCGACGTGTCGGGCGCCTGTTCCTGCATGCCGCGCGGTTGGCATTCCTCCATCCGGTCACCGGCGAGGAGCTGAGTCTCACTTCGCCGCTTCCAGATCCGCTTCAGGAGGCCGTGGAGTGGGCGCGAACCGCGGGAGGCCGGTCGGGAGCGCCCGCGTGACACGCGCGTCCCTGGTGGTCGCGGTTCTGGTCGCGGCGCTGACCTCGGCGACGATCCGGGTCCCACCAGCCTTCCAGGCGGTCCGCGGGGCGCCGGATCATGTCGAAGTGCTCGGCGATCCGGATCTCAGAGACCTTGGAGCCGCCCTGGTCGCCGACCCCGCCGTGTGGAAACCCCTGCCCGGGATCGGGACGCTGACCCAGGTAGGGATCGACTCCCTGGAGATCTGGCTCACGTCGGATCTCAGCACTGGCCTGCCGCAGGGATTGAGTCACCCGGAACAGTGGGTCGCGGGAACAGCGGACCCATCCTCTTCCCGGATCGCACTTCGCGCCGGACCCGGACTCAACGGCCCACGAGGGCTGAGGTCAGTGCTGCGCCACGAGATCGCGCACTTAGGCCTCGGAGCCGCGACCGGCGGCAACTACCCGCGCTGGCTGACGGAGGGGTACGCCCAGTACGCCTCGGGAGAATGGAGTTGGGAAGACGCCTGGCACCTGCAGTCGGCGTTCTTGCGCCGCGGCGCCACGACCCTCGAAGAGATCGACCTTCGCTTCCGCCGACACTCGACGGAGGCGCGGATGGGATACCTGCTCTCCTACACCGCCGTTCACGAACTCGTCGCTCTCGGAGGAGAGGCGGGCCTGGCGGCGGTATTTCGGCGACTACGGGAGGGGTCCACGTTCGAGGAAGCTCTGCGCCGCACCTACGGGGTTACCGCAGAGAATTTCGAAGTCCGCTGGAAAAGATCCCTGGTGGATCGATACGGTTGGATGTACCTGTTGTCCCGGGCCGGCGTCTTCTGGCTTGCCGTTACGGGGCTGGTGCTTTTCGTCGCGTTTCGCAGGGCGAACCGCGATCGAACCCGATTGGAAGAACTGCGTGCGGAGGACCTGCTGTTGACCGACGCATGGCCGGGCGAGATAAGGCAGGGAGAACCCGGTGGAATCAGGTCTATCTCTAGCGGCGTTGCTAGCGATTCAACGGACGCGTCCGAGGACACCCGGGCAGATTGACTTGAAAATGGTAAGGGGGTATCCTTCCGCGATGGACGGGAACCGCGGAGGCAACGCCAGCGACGGCACCTATCGTCCACGGCAGTTCGGCTTGCTGGAGAGAAAGAACGCCGCTCTCCTGGTGGTCGGAGCCGTGGTCGTTTTGTTTGGATACGTGCTTCTCGACCGAGGCTCGGTCGTTCTCGCGCCCCTGCTTCTGTGCGCCGCGTATGGTGTACTCATTCCCGCCGGATTGCTGATCGGATTCCGTGGCGATCGGCGCGACCGGGCGGACGAGGGCGAATAGCTCAGTTGGTCCAGAGCGCCTGCCTTACAAGCAGGAGGTCGCTGGTTCGAATCCAGCTTCGCCCATTCTGTGGTGGGCGCGGGTAAGGGGAACAATCCGGCGCGATCGAGTGTCGTAACGAGTGCGTGGGGATGAATGCTCCCCGTGTTCGCTAAGAAACCAACGAGGACCGGAATATGAAGCGTGCGATTCGTAACTGGGGCGGGCGGAGTCTGGCCATGGCGGCCGGCGCCCTCGTGTTCGCTGCTGGGACTGCCGTCGCGCAGGACAATGGCGGCGCGGGCGGTCGGGCCAGGGTGCTTGTGGCTCCGCTGCAGATCGATGGCAGCGTCAAGAAGGACTTCGGCAAGAAGGTCTCCGAGGAGGTCCGGGATGGCCTCGAGGAGATCCCGACGCTGATAGCGATCGACTGGAATCAGGTCAAGGACGAGCTTCGCCGTCTGAAGCTGAAGGAAGAAGACCTCGGCCTCATCCAGTGGCGGCAGCTTGCCGGGCGTCTGAACGCCGATGTGGTCATGACCGGTAGCGTGGGATCTGCCGTCGGCGGCAGCCAACTTACGGTCAGCTTCGTGGACTCGAAGAGCGGTGACGAAGTTCACGTGCCGGTCTTCAGCGTTCCTGGCGACGGCAAGGACCAGGTCCGCGAGGCCGCTGGTGTGATCGTGTCCGCCTTCGGTGAGCAGGTCGACTACCGGCGCGCCCTCCTGTTCTGCCAGGACTATCTGGCCGCGGAGCAGTACGAGGACGCCCTTCGCAATTGCGAGGAGGCCCTGGCGTCGAATCCGGAGAGCACTTCCGGGCGCTATCTACGCGGTCGCGTCTACATGGGTATGGAAGACTGGACGTCGTCGGCCGAGGACCTCGCGATCGTGGTCGAGAACAACCCGGCTGAGGTCGACGCGCTCAACGCCCTCGCGTACGTCAGTGCCCAGCTCGGAGACATGGATCGCGCAGTCGAGCTCTACCGCGAGTACCTGAACTTCAATCCCGGCGATGCGAGCGTCCGGATGACGGTGGCGTTCGAGCTTGCCCAGGCGGGTGGTGAGGACGAGGCGATCGCCCTCCTGCAGGAAGGCATCGCCATCGACTCCACGAACGCCGAATTGTGGGAGTTCCTGGGCAACGTGGCGCTCAAGAAGGGGACTACGGCGGCGGATGCTGCGGCAGAGGACGCGGGGGCCATCGCGGACGAAGCGTCCGTACGGCTAGCGGTCGAGGCTTATGACCACGTGCTGGAGCTCAAGGGAGAGGACATGAATCCCGAGATTCTCCGCAACGTGATCGCGGCGAACCTCGAGCTCGGTGACTACGACGCGGCTCTCGCATTCGCGGACCGGGCCCAGGCCCTGATGCCGGATGATGCGGGGCTCTGGTCGATTCGGAGCGACATCTACGGCCGCATGGACAGATACGCCGACGCGGTCGCCGCGCTCAACCGTGCCCTCGAACTCGATCCGCAGTACCCGAACGCGTATCTCCGAAGAGGTTTCCTGAAGCTGCGGTCCGACGACTCGCAGGGCGGGACGGCCGACCTGCAGACGGCAGTCGACCAGGGAGCCGACGTCGAGGTAGTGGCGGGGCAACTCCTGGCGCGCGGCTACAACGACTTCTTCAAGAACGAGCAGTACGCCGAGGCGCTGACGATGTTCGAGGTCGGCACCGACCTCGCGAGCGCTGGCAGGGTGAGAGACCAGTTGTATTTCTTCACGGCCTACGGCTACTACCAGGTGGGCGTAGCGATTGACGGTTCGAACGAGGCGAACGAGGCGTGCCAGCCAGCCCGTCGCGCGCTGTCCAACTTCCAGCAGGTGCTTCCGAACCTGGACCGGGCCGGAGCCGAGCAGCCGCAGAGCCAGGCACAGATTCGTGAAAGCACGGACATATACATCTACCGGCAGGAACAGATCATCCGAAAGAACTGCGGAGGTTGATCTTCCCGCGACGGTAGCGGTCTGACAGGGGTCTTCGACCCCGGATGTTCAAAAGAAGCCCGGCGGGACGCAGCATTCCGCCGGGCTTCTTGCATCGTACCCCCGCATTGGTGGGGCGGGGTTGCGCGAGGTGAACTCGACGGATAAAATGGGGCGCAATGGGGAAAAGTGGAGAACTGTGGGGATATCTCCTTTCTTGCCTGAAAGTGGTGGTGCGAATTGGGCGGCTACCTCGGCAGCTACCTGAATCAAGTTGACGAAAAGGGCAGGGTCACGCTTCCGGCTGCGTTTCGCCGGGGCAATGAGACCCAGTCGTTCGTTCTGATCCAGGCACAGCCCGATGCCCTGACGCTCTACCCGGCCGACACGTGGGCCGAAGTGCAGGAACGTCTCCGCGCCCTGGCTCGCAGTGCGCCACGCTCGCGTCACCGAGTACTTGGCCTCACGGCCAACGCGGTCGAGATCGTACCTGACAAACAGGGACGCATCCTGATTCCGGACCGACTTCGGACAAATGCCGGCATCCGCGACGAAGTGCAGGTCGTGGGGGCGATAGACAAGATCGAGATCTGGGATCCGGAGCGTTTTGCTCGAATCGTCGAGGACACCGGAGACGATTTCGGCGAACGTCTGGCCGGCATCTTCGCCTGATCGGCAGGTCGAGACAGCCAGCGTGATGCCATGAATGGGCAGGCGTTCTCGCACCAGCCGGTGATGGCCCAGGAGGTGCTGAAGCTGCTCGAGCCGGAACGCGGCAGTCGGTTTCTCGATGCGACGGTCGGTGGCGGGGGGCATGCCCAGCGGATCCTGGAAGCAAACCCGGCCGCAACAGTGATCGGCCTGGACCAGGACACGGAGGCGGTCGCGGCAACGAGGGAGCGGCTGGCCGATTTCGGGGACCGGGCAACAGTAGTGACAGGGAACTTCCGCGATGCCGCGGAATTGATCGGCAAATACATAGACGTCGGTCTGGATGGAGCCCTGCTGGACCTGGGCGTGTCGTCCCACCAGATCGACACGACGGCGCGCGGCTTCTCCTTCCGCCGGGGCACACCGTTAAACATGCGGATGGGCGGGACAACCGGTGGTTGGAGGAGCGCGGCCGATTTACTGAACACGGCGTCTGAAGAAGAGCTGGGTAAGATCTTCCGGGACTATGGGGAAGAGCGGAGGTGGCGGAGAATGTCCCGGGAGATCGCCCGGCGCCGGCTGCAGGAGCCGCTGAGAACCGCGGATCATCTCGTAGCAGCCGCTTCGACAGCGCTCCGGAGACCCCTGTCTCCGAGGGACAAGGCGCGCCTGTTCCAGGCCGTCAGGATCGCTGTAAACGAAGAGCTGGAAGCGCTGCGCGAAGGACTGGAAGCCATCTCGCAGCTTCTGAAGACGGAGGGGCGGCTGGTCGTCATCTCATACCACTCACTGGAAGATCGCATCGTGAAAGAGACGTTTCGGGAGTGGAGTCGAGAGTGTGTCTGCCCCCCCGAGCTTCCGATATGCACCTGCCGCGGTCACGCGCTGGGGCGTCGTCTCACCAGAAAACCGATGCGGCCGACGGATACCGAAGTGGCGGCGAACCCGCGGGCGCGCAGCGCTCGTCTTCGCGGTTGGGTGCGGGGATGACCGGGAAGCCCGCCCGCAAGAAGCGTCGAACGGGGCGACGTCGCCCGAGACCGGGTACCCGCCGGCGCCAGCTTCTGGTGGCGGGGTGCATGGCGGCAGTGGTCGGCTCCCTGATCGTGTCGGTCGATCGGACCGCTGAGGGACGCAGGCTTGCCGAGTCGATCAATGAACTTCGCACGGAGGAGGAATTGCTTCGGATCCGCCAGTCCGAGGAGCTCGTGCGAGTCGATTCGCTCGCTTCGCGCGAGCGGATCCTGGTAGCGGCGGCCCGCTTCGGCCTGCGGCCCGCCACGGACGACGAAGTTGTCCACCTTCCGGACGTCGGACCGTAAGGGCGGGAGCGACACGGAATGGCAACGAAGAAATCCTGCAAGGTCACGAAGAAGACTCACGGTCGTCGGACACAGCTGTTCGCGGCTCTGCTCGCCCTACTCGCCACGGCGTTCGTGAGTCGCGCCGCTCAGCTCCAGATCGTCCAGGCTGGCCGCTGGCAGGAGCAGGTGGAGAGCCAGACAACGGAGACCGTGTCGTTGCCAGCCTCTCGGGGCGCTATCTATGATCGCAACGGTAAGGCGCTCGCTCTTTCCCGCCAGGAGTACCGCGCGTTCTTCGCCCCCGCTCAATCCAAGGACATTCGGCGGGACGCGCAGACGATCTCCGCGATGCTCGATCTTACCCGATCCCAGAGTCGCCGGCTGACGAGTCGATCCACGGGGTGGATACCGATCGGCCAGGTGGGGATGGGTGAGCGTGAAGCCCTGTCGCGAGGCGTCGGGCCGGCGGTGGAGTTCGAGCCGGTCCTCACGCGGGTGTATCCCGAAGGCGACCTGGCCCGGTCGCTGCTCGGCGCGGTGACCGGGGAGGGTCACGGTCGATCGGGACTCGAACTCGTCCTGGACACATTACTGAGCGGCACTCCAGGTGAGCTCGTCGGCAGGCTGGACGCTCGCGGTGAGCTCTACCCGATTCGTACCAGTCCCGACAGGCCGGCAAAACCGGGAAGAGACGTCTATCTCACGATCGACGCGGACCTGCAGGCGATCGCAGAGGCGGCGTTGGAGACGGCCCTGGAGCAGACGGGGTCAAGCGGCGGCGATGTGCTCATGGCTGACCCGAGGACCGGGGAACTCCTGGCCGTCGCGTCGCACCGCGAGGGCAGTACCGGTACGGTGCCGGCGTTCACGTCTCCATATGAGCCGGGTTCCACGGTCAAGCCGTTCCTTCTCGCGACCCTCCTCGAGGAAGACCTCGCCCGTCTCGACGATGAGTTGTACGCGGAGAACGGTGAATTCCGGACCGCTCACCGTGTGATCACCGACGTGCATCCGCGCGACACGATCACCGTCGCGGAAGTGATCCAGTACTCCAGCAACATCGGGGCGGCCAAGCTCTCGCAGCGCGTCGAGCCCGGTATCCAGTACAGCTACCTGCGCGACTTCGGCTTCGGGACCCCGACGGGAATCGATCTCCCCGGCGAATCTTCGGGGCTCCTGCGTCGGCCGGATCGATGGTCGGCGCTCAGTCCCGCGTCGCTCGCGATCGGCTACGAGTTGCTGACGACGTCTCTGCAGCTCGTGATGGCCTACGGGGCGCTCGCCAACGGTGGCACGCTTCTCGAGCCGGCCCTGGTGCGGGAGATCGCCTCCGGCGACGGGACGGGCTGGCGTTTCGAGAGACGACCGATTCGCCAGGTCATCCAGGGCGAGACGGCGCGCCAGGTATCGAAGGTCTTGCACGCCGCGGTCGTCGGGGAGGGTGGAACCGGAACCGAGGCCTCGCTGGCGACCCTCGAGATCGCAGGAAAGACGGGCACGGCGCGGATCGCTTCCGGGGGCGTATATGGGGACCGGCGCTACGCCGCGTCGTTCGTCGGCTACACGCCGGTGGAGGCGCCACAGCTCGTGATCATGGCGAAGCTGGAAGACCCGAAAGGTTCCGTGTACGGAGGCCTGACGGCGGCGCCGGTCACCCGCGCCGTCGTACAGGCGATCCTGGCTACGCGGGGAAGGGGGTTCATCGAGACCGGACCGGGTCCGCACAGCCGGGTCAGCCTGGAATGGGACCAGGGAGAGACCACCGAGTCACCCTATCGGTTCGCGGCTGTGCGCGAGGTCGAGGAACCCAGGGCCGCGGATCGCAATCAGAGACTGCCCGACCTCAAGGGACTCGAGACGCGGGTCGCTGTCGCCCAACTGCACGAGATGGGTCTGCGGGTCGAGCTCAAGGGATCCGGTCGTGTGACCCGGCAGGTGCCGGTGGCAGGTACCCGCGTCGTTCGCGGCGCGACAATCCTCCTGCGTTGACATGCACGGTGCACCCGCGGCCCGTGTCGCCGTTACCAGGAGCAACAGGAGTGCGGAAGCGAATCCGGGTGTGATACAGCGACAGGATCTGGAGAGCAGACTGCAGGCGCGCGGACTGAGCCCGCGGTGGGAGGGAAACCCGCCGCCAGGTTTCACGGGCCTTGTCACGGACTCCCGGGAGGTGCAGCCCGGTGTCCTGTTCTGCGCCCTGCGCGGGACCGAGTTCGACGGACACGAGTTCGTCGAACGGGCCGCGGCCGCTGGAGCGGTTGCGGCTCTTGTCGATGAAGTGCAGGTGACTGTAGACCTTCCCCAGCTGGTCGTCTCCGATACTCGCGCCGGAACGGCTCACGCCGCATCTCTGCTGCACGGTGATCCTGCGGCCACCCTCTCCCTGGTCGGAGTGACCGGAACGAACGGCAAGACGACTACCTCCCTGATCGCCCGCCATGTCCTGGCCGGTGAGGCCCCCTCCGCCGCGGTCGGCACCCTCGGGTGGTTCGATTCGGACGGTGAGCGTCACGCGGGTCGTCTGACGACCCCTGATCCTCTGGATCTCATGGCGACTTTGCGGGACCTCCGGGAAGAAGGCACTCGTTTCGTGACCATGGAGGTCTCGTCGCATGCGCTCGATCAGCGACGGGTAGCAGGTCTGACGTTCGACGCAGCCGTCTTCACGAACCTGACGCACGAGCATCTGGACTATCATCTGGACCTGGAATCATACCGCGCGGCCAAACTCCGACTGGCCGAGCAGGTCGTTCCCGATGGTCTCTGCGCCGTGAACGATGACGACCCGGCCTGGTCGGGGGAGGACTTCGCTGGGCGGCGGGTGGTGCGGTACGGATTCGGGGCTTCCGCCGACTTTCGCGCAGCAGGCGTTCGCCACACGGCAGCGGGGAGCGACTGGCACCTCGAGACCGCCGACGGCAGCTGGCCGGTTCACCTGCCCCTCCTGGGCGAGTTCAACGTTCACAATGCCCTGGCGGCCGCCACCGCCGCCTGTGGCCTCGGCATGCACCCCGCCTCGGTCGCCGAGCGGCTGTCCACCGCCCCGCAGGTGCCCGGCCGCATGGAAATCTTGGCCAACGCGCCGTCGCTCGTGCTACGAGACTACATGCACACGCCGGATGCCTACACGCGGGTTCTCGAGACCCTGCGCGGTCTGACCGAAGGGAACCTGTACATCGTATTCGGATGCGGCGGGGACAGGGACAGGGGCAAGCGTCCGCAGATGGGGCAGATCGCGGCTCGCCTCGCGGACATGGCGGTCCTCACCACGGACAACCCGAGGTCTGAGGATCCGTCCGACATCTGCGACGACATCGCCCGCGGCATGCCGGCCGACTCGTACCGCGTGATCCTCGACAGGGAAGAGGCGATCGACTTCACGTTGCGCGCGGCCGAGCCCGGCGACGTGGTGGTGCTGGCGGGCAAGGGACACGAGACGTACCAGGACATCGCCGGTGAGCGAATCCCGTTCGACGAGGCGACCATCGTGCGCGTCCGCACGACGGGAGACGCGACTTGATGGCCGCCCGTTTCACCGCCTCTGAAGTGCGCCAGGCTCTTGGCCTCGCCGCGGGCGAATCGGTCGGACATTTCTCGTCGGTTTCGACCGACACGCGTGACCTCGAGCCAGGTGCCCTCTTCGTCGCACTCCGCGGGGAGCGCTTCGACGGCGCGGAGTTCGTCGAACTCGCCGAGCGTCTCGGAGCCGCCGGTGCCGTAGTCGCCGACTCGTCGGATCATGCGGCGCGAGCACTTCCCCTGTTCACGGTTCCCGATACCACGGCCGCGCTAGGAGATCTGGCGCGCTACCATCGGCGACGGTGCGGCGCCCGCGTTGTGGGCATAACCGGATCGTCCGGCAAGACCACGGTCAAGGAGATGCTGGCTCACGCCGTCGGGTCCGAGAAACGGGTCCACTCCACCCGTGGTAACCTGAACAATCAGGTCGGCCTCCCTCTCTCCATCCTGTCCGCCGAGGAAGACGCGGAAGTGTGGGTGCTGGAGCTCGGCACGAGCGAACCGGGAGAGATCCAGCGACTGACGAACATCGCCGAGCCGGATGATGCGGTGATCACCACCGTCGGGCCGGCGCACCTCGAGGGCCTCGGAGACGTCTCGGGGGTTCTCGAGGAAAAACTCGACCTCATTCGCGGCGCCGCGACCTCGGGCACCGCGGTGGTAGGCGAGCTTCCCGCGGTTCTCCCAGCGCGAGCCCGCGAGGTACGCCGGGACGTGGTGACGGCGGGCCTCGGACCATCGAGCGACTTCAGACCCTCCGAATGGCACGTGGGCGCCGAACAAGCCGCTTTCAAACTGGCTGGAGTGGACTACACGGTGCCCGTCGGCGGCGAGCATCACCTCAGGGATGCCCTGATCGCAGCCGCGGCCGCTACGGGTCTCGGCGTGAGCCCGGACGGTGTCGCCAGGGGCCTGGCCGAATATCGCCCGGTCGGTCTCCGCGGGGCCCTGCTCCAGGTCGAGCAGCTGACGATCGTCGCCGATTGCTACAACGCGAACCCCGAGTCGTTCGCCGCGGCGATTCGCTATTGCTCCGAGGCGTTTCCCGGGCGCCGCCTGGCTGCCGTGGTCGGAAGCATGCTCGAGCTGGGTGCGGCGGAATCCGAGGCGCACGCAGAGGTCGCGGCGGACCTGCTCAGTGCTGGCTTCACTTTCGTCGTCGCTCTCGGGGCGTTCCGGGCCGCATTCGAAGTCACGACCCTTCCCGAAGACGCTACCGTGCTTTACCCAGCTGACGTGCAAGGGGCGGCGGTGGCGCTTGCCGAGCGCCTGGAAGGTGACGAACTGCTGTTGGTCAAAGCCTCCCGCGGGGTGAGGCTCGAGCGTGTGATCGACTCGCTCATGGGAGGGGACGGCTGATGCTGTACGAGCTTCTTTTCCCGCTGGCCGATCGGCACATCATCTTCAACGTGTTTCAATACATCTCGTTCCGGGCGGCCGGAGCCATGGTCACGGCCCTCCTGGTGTCATTCGTCGTAGGCCCGGTGGTGATCCGACACCTCGAGCGAGGGAAGGTAGGGCAGGTCATCCGGGTTGAGGGCCCCAAATCGCACCGCAAGAAGGCCGGGACCCCGACGATGGGTGGAGTGATCATGCTAATCGCCATCGTCACATCGACCCTGCTGTGGGCCAAGATCGCCGATCCCTATATCAACATCGCGCTTGCGATGACGCTCCTGATGGGGGGAGTCGGATTCTGGGACGACTATCTCAAAGTGGTCCGACACGAATCTCGCGGGCTGATCGCCCGTCAGAAGTTCTTCTGGCAGATGGTAGCCGGTCTGGCGCTGGGGGTGGTGCTGCTCATCCAGCCGCTTTCCGCAGACGATGTGACGCACCGGCTCGTACCGTTCTTCAAGACCGTGCACCTGGCGTTCATTCCGCTGTTGTTTCCGCTGTTCGTGGCTCTCGTGGTGGCGGGAAGTGCGAACGCGGTGAACCTCACGGACGGCCTGGATGGGCTCGCTGCGGGGTTGAGTGCCATCGCCGCCCTGGCATTCGCGGTGTTCGCGTACGTCATGGGCCGCGTCGATACCTCGTTCTATCTCGGCCTCCCCTATCTGCCCGGAGCCGGCGAGCTCACGGTGTTCACCGTGGCCGTCGCCGGATCGGCCATCGGATTCCTCTGGTTCAACGCACCTCCTGCCCTGGTGTTCATGGGCGACACCGGATCGTTGGCCCTGGGTGGGGCGATAGGGACGGTGGCCGTCCTGCTCAAGTCCGAACTCTTGCTGTTCATCGTTGGCGGGATGTTCGTTCTCGAAGTCCTTTCCGTGATGATTCAGACTTCTGTGTTCCGGTACACGCGCGTGCGGACCGGCACCGGCCGGCGCGTGTTTCGGATGGCACCGCTGCACCACCACTTCGAACAGCTCGGGTGGCCGGAAACTCGGGTGGTGATCCGGTTCTATATCCTCGCGATCATCTTCGCTCTCGCGGGTCTGGCGACCATGAAAGTGCGGTGATGATGAGGTCTGCGAGGGACCGGTTGCCCGCCTTCGCCGCGGGCTCGAAGGTGGCGGTGCTCGGTCTGGGCGTATCCGGGGAGGCGGCGGCTCGTCTCGCGGCTTCCGCCGGTGGCGTCGTATACGCCAGTGACGCGTCCGCCGGTCCGGGCCCGGAGGCGGCCGCGGCCCGGCTGCTGGCCGAGGGGATCGATGCCGAGACGGGCGGCCACGATGTGCAGCGGGTGCTGACCGCGGACCTGGTCATCGTGAGTCCGGGCATCGGACCCACCTCCGAGATCAGGCGACGGATCAGCGAGGCCGGAATCCGAACGATCGCCGAGGTCGAACTCGGGTGGCGAGATCTCGAGAGTCGCGTGATCGCGATCACCGGAACGAACGGCAAGACCACGACGACCGGTCTCGTGGCGCATGTGCTCCAGGCCAGCGGACTGCGGGCGATCGCCGCGGGGAACATCGGGCTCGCGCTGTCGGAGATTGCGCTGCAGGACCCGCAGCCGGACTGGGTGGCGCTGGAGCTGTCCAGTTTCCAGTTGGCGGACCAGGAGACCCTCGGCTCCGACATCGGGGTGCTGCTCAATCTCTCTCCCGACCACCTGGACCGGTATCGCGATGTCGAAAGCTACTACGCCGACAAACGGCGACTCTTCGATTCAGCTACCCAGGAGTCTCTGTGGGTCCTGAACGCTGACGATCCCACCTGTATCGATCTCGCGACCGGTGTCTCGGGTGAGCATTTCCACTTCTCGACCCGCGGATCGGTGGATCGGGGGGCGTGGGCCGAACCCGACGGAATGCTCAAGTGCCGGCTCGACGGTGAAGTGGAGTGGATGCTGGCCTCGAAGCTCCGCATGCTCGGACCGCACAACGTGGCGAACGCCCTGGCAGCGGGCCTGGCGTGCTCCCTGGCGGGGGTCGAGCCCGACGCGATTGCCGCCGGACTCAGCTCATTCGAAGCGCTGCCCCATCGCCTGCAACCCGTTGGCGAAAGAGACGGCGTGCTCTGGGTCAACGACTCGAAGGCCACCAACATCTCCGCTACCGCCGTGGCGCTCAGGTCCTTCGACCGACCCGTCGTCCTGATCCTCGGAGGAAGGCACAAGGGAGAGGCCTACTCGAGCCTCGCCCCGGACCTGAAAAGACGGGCGCGGGCCGTGGTGGCGTACGGTGAGGCCGCCCCGCGAGTGGTTTCCGACCTGCGGGAGAGCGTGGACGCTCTGACGGTGGAGAGCGGGATCGGGGCTGTGGTCCAGGCCGCGGCTGACCTCGCACAGCCCGGGGACGTGGTGCTCCTGTCACCGGCCTGCAGCAGCTACGACATGTTCCCGAACTACCGCGAGCGCGGACGCGCGTTCGAAGACGCGTTCCGGGCCCTTCCGGTCGCCGGAGGCCCTTCGTGAGCACGTCGCGCCTCCTGAGCGTACTTCCGATGAGACCGGCGAGTTCCCGGCCTTCGGTGGCGGGTCGCGCGCTCCTGGCGGTGACACTCTCGCTGGTCGCGTTCGGCCTGATCTCGGTCTACAGCGCCAGTTCGTACGTGGCCCAGGTACAGGGGCTCGAGGACAGTCACTACTTGTTTCAACAGGCGAGCCGGGCGGGCATCGGGCTGGCGGTTCTGGCGGCGGCCAGCGTCGTGAACTACAGGCTCTACCAGCGCCTGGCGTGGCCCCTACTCGGCCTCACCGTCGTCTTGCTGGTCGCGCTGCTCCTGCCCTGGACCGAAGCGATCGTGCCCCGTATCAACGGCGCGCGGCGCTGGCTCGATCTCGGAGTGACGGTTCAGCCGTCGGAGCTCGCCAAGATCTCAGTCGTTCTTTGGACGGCGGCGATCGCGGTCAAGAAGCAGAATAGACTGCACAGCTTCCGCTACGGTCTCCTGCCGTTTCTCCTCGTGCTTGGCCCGTTGTGTCTCCTGGTTCTCCTGGAGCCCCATTTCTCGGCTACGGTGATGATCGCAGCCGTCGCAGCCACCGTCCTGTTCACGGCGGGTGCCCGGTTCGGTCACTTTGCTGTGCTGACTGCGGCTACCCTGCCGGTGCTCTGGATGCAGGTCATGGGAAGCGGCTACCGGTTGGCGCGGGTCACGGCGTTCATGAACCCGGATTCAACGGCGGCTGCTGGCGGCTACCAGCTCAAGCAATCGTTGATGGCCGTCGGGTCGGGTGGCATGTTCGGCGTCGGGTTCGGGCGGAGCAGCCTGAAGATGTCCTACCTGCCCGAGCCGCAGAACGACTTCATCTACTCCGTCGTCGCCGAGGAGTGGGGATTCGTCGGGGCCGCAGCCGTGATCCTCCTGTTCCTGGCGTGGGCGCTGCTCGGCCTGCGAATCTCGCGGGCGGCTCCGGACCTCTATGGACGCCTCGTGGCCGTGGGTATCACGGCTCTCGTCGCGTTCGCCGCTTTCGGGCACATCGGCGTCGCCCTCGGACTTCTACCCACGACCGGGATCAACCTGCCGTTCATCTCGGCCGGGGGAACCAACCTGATCCTCATGCTCGGCATGACGGGGATTCTGCTTAACGTCTCGAAGGGAGTGAGAGCCTGAGTCGTGGCATATCGCATCCTCCTTTCGGGAGGCGGGACGGGTGGACACCTGGTTCCAGCCCTGAATCTGGCCGCGGCCCTGCGAAGGGCGGCTCCGGACTCTCAGATCATGCTGGTCGGTGCGCGCCGGGGGATCGAGGCGAAAGTGCTCCCCGGAGCGGGCTGGCCTTATCGCCTGCTTCCGCTGGAGCCCCTGCACCGGTCGGCGCCCTGGCGCAACTGGCGTCTTCTGACGAGTGCGCCCGCCGTGCTCGGAGGGTTGAGTCGAGCCTTTTCGGAGCTCAGCCCGCAACTGGTCGTGGGGACGGGTGGATACGCCTCGGGACCGGCGGTGGCCTGGGGCGTGGCGAGAGGTGTGGCCACGGCGATCCAGGAACAGAACGCCATGCCGGGCCTGGTGACCCGGGCACTCGCGCCCCGGGTGGACCAGGTACACCTCGGATATCCGGAGGCCCGTCCGCGGATTCGACCGGGCCGGAACACCGCGGTGTTCGAGCTCGGAAACCCCGTCGCCGTAGGCTCCGTGACGCAGACCGTCGATTGGCCCGAAGGGCGCATCGTGCTGGCCTTCGGAGGCAGCCAGGGGGCTCGTGCGCTGAACGAGCTGCTCCTCGGCGGCCTGGACGGCCTCGCGGCCTGGCCCGCGGACGTGACGCTGGTATGGGTCACAGGACCCGCGCATCACGATTCGGTGGCGGCACGCGCGCGGCAGACGCCGCATGCGGCGAGGATTCGCGTTGTTCCCTTCATACCGGAGCTGGGAGGGCAGCTGAACCGCGTGTCGCTGGCCGTCTGCCGGTCGGGAGCCATGACCTGTGCGGAGCTGTCGGCTGCGGGCGTGCCGGCCATTCTGGTCCCGCTCCCAACGTCGGCCGGCGATCACCAGCGGTTCAACGCGAGCGCCATGGTGTCGGCGGGGGCCGCCCTGATGCGGGAGGAGACAGCGGTGAGCGCGCGTGATCTGTGGGGCGACATGCTCTCTCTCCTGGATGACGCCGGCCGTCTCTGGGAGATGGCCTCAGCAAGCCGTCTGCGAGGTCGCCCGGACGCAGCCGACCACATCGCGGCCGAACTCATCGATCTGGCCGACCGGTCGGAGGAGGCGGCCGGTGGTTGAACGTAGACCTCCTGACCGCGGTCAGCTGCCCACGCCGGGTTCGTCCATCTATCTCCTGGGAATCGCCGGGGCCGGGATGGCCGGACTGGCCAGGCTCCTGAGCGAAGAGGGATACCTGGTCGCGGGTTCCGACCTGTTGATAACGCCCGAAGCCCGGCGACTCGAGTCCCGTGGGATTCGG
Organism: uncultured Gemmatimonadota bacterium; assembly: GCA_964458875.1. Lineage (GTDB taxonomy): Bacteria > Gemmatimonadota > Gemmatimonadetes > Palauibacterales > Palauibacteraceae > Benthicola. The sequence continues at coordinate 2,295 of CAYWLF010000009.1, read as the reverse complement.
ATAGTCGCTCCCGACGACATGGCTGCCGCTACCGACGCGGGCCTCGTCGTGCATACCTCGGCGGCGCCGCTCGACCATCCCGTCCTGCACGGGGCCCGGCAGGCGGGCGTGCCGGTACTCAAGCGTGCCCAGGCCATGGGGGCGCTGCTCAACGATCGCCGACTGGTCGCGATCTCCGGGACTCACGGCAAGACGACGGTCACCGCCATGACAGCCCGTGTCGCGGAGGCCGGTGGGCTCGACCCAATGGTCCTGGTGGGCGGGCGCGTGGAGGAGTGGGACGGAAACGCCCGCGTCGGAGGCGGTGTGGCGATCGCAGAGGCTGACGAATATGACCGCTCGTTCCTCGAGCTGGATCCGAGCCTCGCGGTGGTCACGTCCGTGGAGCCGGAGCACCTGGAGTGCTACGACGGGCCGGCGCACCTTCAATCCTCGTTCCGTGAATTCGCTCGACGTGCCGCCGGCAGGGACGGCATTCTCGCCTGTGCGGAGGGGCCCGGAGCCCTGTCGGTCGTCGAAGGCCTGGGGTCCGTCGCGACCTACGGACTCGATCCAGCGGCCGACTATCGAGTCGAGGTCGTGACCCGTCATGGAACGATGCAGACGTGTCACTTCGAGTCGGGCGAGGCGTCGTTCTCGTTCGACCTCGGCGCCCCCGGAGATCACAACGCCCAGAACGCCGGGGCGGCACTCGCGGTCGGTCTTCGACTCGGATTGGACCCCGAGGGCCTGGCCGAGGCGCTGGCCGGATTCTCGGGCGTGGATCGGCGCCTGCAGCTCCTGGGCGATCGCGGCGGTCGGGTGATCCTCGATGACTACGCGCACCATCCGACCGAAGTCCAGGTTTCTGTCGCGGCCGTCCGCGAGGCATGGCCCGGGCGCACGCTGGCGGCCGTGTTTCAGCCTCACCTGTACAGTCGGACTCGGCAAATGGCGGTGGAGTTCGCGGCAGCGCTCGCGACGGCCGACGTGGCCCTGGTCCTCCCGATCTATCCGGCGCGGGAGGCTCCGATACCCGGGGTCACCGCGCAGCTGATCACCGACGCAGCCCGTGGACGGGTCGCTGCCTCGACCGCGGCCGCGGTCCCTGCTTGGGTGGACGGGCTCCCGGCCGATTCGGTCGTGCTTTTCATGGGCGCCGGCGACATCACCTCGCTGGCCCACGAGGTGGCTGAAGGAAAGGGGGCGAGCGGTGTGGCAGTCTGACGTGCCGTTGGCTTCCCTGACCCGATATCGAATCGGGGGACCGACGAGTCGCTACGCGCGATTCGCGAACGAGAGCGAGCTGGCTGCCGGGCTGACCTCACTCGAGGGTTCCTCGTACCGCGTGCTCGGTTGGGGCGCCAACGTGCTGGTCTCTGATAGCGGATTGTCGGAGCCTGTCATATCGCTAGCTGGCGAATTCGACTCGCTCCACATGTCGGACCACTCGGTGGAGGCGGGCGGTGCAGCCGGCATGCCCACCCTGGTCGGCGATGTGCGTCTGGAAGGCAGGACGGGATGGGAGTTCCTCGAGGCCGTGCCGGGCAGTGTAGGTGGCGGCCTTCGGATGAACGCGGGGTCGGCGGAAGTCGGGATGTGGGATCGCGTCATATGGGCGGACGCCATGACGGCCGCCGGAGATCGCGTTCGCATCCACCCGGACGAGGCTGCGCCCGGCTACCGGTCGATCCAGGTCCCCGAGGAGTGGGTGTTCATAGCAGCCCGGTTCGCGGCCCCACCCGGCGACCTGACAGCGGTGAATGCTGCTCACGCAGAGCGCCGCCGCCTGAAAGTCGAGACCCAGGTCTACGAGTTGCCCTCGTGTGGGTCCATCTGGAAGAACCCGGGTCCACCGCACGGCTCAGCGTGGGAAGTCGTAGATCGGGCCGGAATGCGCGGAGCCGTCAGGGGTGGAGCGCAGATCACCGAGAGACACGCCAACTTCATCGCCAACGTCGGCGACGCCACGGCCGCCGATGTCATCTGGCTGATGGCCGAGACCCGGCGCCGCGTATACGAAGCCGAAGGCATTGAGCTGGAGCCCGAGATCCGGCTCTGGGGGTTCGAATCCGGCGAACTGTCTTCGGTAGGAGCCGCCTCGTGAGCCGGCAAACGCGTCACCGCCTCGCGGCCGTGGGGGCAGCGGCCGCGCTGGGAATCGGAAGTCCGATGTGGGGGCCGGCCCTGATGCGGACCGTTCCTGCTTTTCGAGTCGCGGGCATCGAAGTGACGGGAGCCCGCTTCGTTCCGGCGGAGGCGGCGAGGGCCCTGGCCGGGGCTCTGGACACGGCGGCCGCCGGTGGTCCGGATACC
>CAYWLF010000008.1:0-23542 GCA_964458875.1 uncultured Gemmatimonadota bacterium | reverse complement strand
GAGAGGCCCAGCTACACGTGAGGTCCGATCCGGAGACGGCGCACCCCTTCTACTGGGCTGGCTTCGTCCTGCACCGGCGCGACTGACGACCGGTTCGGGTTGCGGCCCCACGACCCTCCCCGGACGCAGTCACGAGTCTTCACTCGAGAACTGAGTCGTGGTAATCCGCGTTTCGTGACGAATTCGGTGGGACGAGACTCGCTCACCCCCCCGCGATCCGCACGGCGAACCCGCCCCCGCCATGAAGCCCCGCCCACTCCTCCACAGCCCCGCTCAGGTCGTCCTGAAGCATTTCGCGCACCAGCCCCGGCAGGACCGGTTCACCCTCCGAACGGGTCCCTTTCCCGGTGATGATATGAACGACCCGTCCGGGCGACGTCGCTGCATGGCGCTGAAAGAAGAAACGAACTCGCGTCTCGGCCTGCCGGGCGTTCATTCCGTGAAGATCGAGCTTCTCCACGGGTGATTCCACCAGCAGGAGCGCGATGCCCGTGAGCTCGGGCGGAGCGGCGGGACCCTTGCCGGTCTTCTTTCGCTTCTTCCTGGGAGCCATCTGCCTAAACTCGGCACCTGCCCACTGTATCGCCACCAGCCCCCAACTGGTCCGCGCTACCGCCTACGCCCATAATCCACCCATGAGCCACAAACCTCATCCCGTCCGCGGTCGCATCAACTCGTGGTTCCTGGCGGCCGCGGAGCCACAGATGCACCGCGAGTACGGCGAGCGGAAGCTGCGCATCTTCGGTGACCTGCCGCCGACGATCGTCGAGCTCGGGCCGGGTTCAGGGGCCAACTTCCGCTACTATCCTCGCGGCACGCGGGTAATCGCCGTCGAGCCCAATCCGATGATGCTGAAGCGCATGTACGCGCAGGCAACTCGGCACGGTGTCGAGATCGATCTCAGGCACGCCGGGGCGGAGGGCATGGAGGTGGAATCGGAGAGCGCGGATCTCGTCGTCTCGACTCTCGTCCTGTGCAGCGTGCGCGATCCCGCGCAGGTCCTCTCCGAAGTCCGACGCGTCCTCAAGCCCGGTGCCCGATTCTCCTTCCTCGAGCACGTGGCGGCCGAGCCCGGCTCACGCCTCCGCAAGGTGCAGGACGCGATTCACGCCCCGTGGCACTGGCTTGGTGAAGGGTGCCACCTGAACCGCGACACCGCGTCCACGATCGAGAGGGCAGGTTTCAGTGACCTCGCGCTCGACCGTTTCCACGGCTCCGGCCAGATGCCCTACAGACCTCACATCTCGGGTTACGCCATCCGCTGAGCCAGCTCTTCGAGAACCTGCAGGTTGGCACAGGATGACGGGATCGAATATCCTCGTGATGTGGATATTCGAACCAAGCTCGTCTTCGCCTTCGTCGCGGTCACGTTCGGCAGCATGTTTGCGTTCGGCGCCTTCATGAACCTTACTGCCGGTCGCATGATCAACGCGGGTACGGCTGAGCAGCTGGAGGGACTGGCCGAGTCCAGCTCGGACGCGCTCGAGAGCATCGTGTCGGGGTGGCAGGAACGGGTCCAGTTGATCGCCAGCCGGACGCAGCTCCGTATCAGCCTGCTCGAGTATCGCGAGTCGAGAGATCCGGCTGATGTGGAGAGGATCCAGCGCATCCTGTCCGACGCCGCCGGTTCTGTTGGCAGCGTGGCGGCGCTGGCCGTGTACGACGACCAGGGCCGGCTCATGGCGCGGGCGGGTCTTCCGGCCGATTCAATCGACGCCTCCCTGTCCCAGCGGTTCTCGCCCGGAGCGACCGGTGAGCTGCTCTTCCTCGGAGCCGTCGTCACGGAAGCGGGATTTCCTCGGGTGGGATACTCGACTGCGCTGGCGCTGGATGGCGAACGCGTCGGCTACCTGCTGGCGGTGCTGAACGGTGTGCGGATCCGGGAGCTCACGGACGACACGACGGGTCTCGGGGCGACCGGCGAAGTCCTGGTCGTGACGCGGGACCCGGCGGGAGCCCGCACGCTGCACCCGGTGCGCCACGCGCCCGCGACCGAACCAGGGATCCTCCTGGACGAGGAGAACGATCCATCGCTCAAGGCCCTCGCCGGAGAAGAGGGCGTCTTCCAGGAGGGCCTGACCGACTACATGGGCAAGCCGGTCTGGGCCGCGACTCGCTACCTGCCCGACACGGATTGGGGCCTGGTGGTCAAGTTCGACGCTGCCGAGAAGCGGTCCGTGGTCCGCGAGTTCCGGGAGAGAGTGTTCTCCGTCGGTGTCTCCCTGACCGGGATCGGCTTCCTCGTGGCCCTGTTTCTCGGATTACGATTCGCGGCGCCGATCCACAACCTCGCGGCGGCGGCTGACCAGATTCGCGAGGGAAACCTGGACGCGAGAGCGACCGTGTCGCGCGAGGACGAGATCGGACACCTGGCGGACACGTTCAACCACATGGCTGGTGACCTCCAGAAGCAGGTCACCGAACTGCACGAGTTCAAGAAGTTCTTCGACGTGTCGCTCGACCTCCTCTGCATCGCCGGCACCGACGGATACTTCAAGCGCACCAACCCCGCGTTCGAGCGGGCACTCGGCTGGACGGACGAGGAGCTAACGAGCCGGCCGTTCTTCGACCTCGTGCATCCTGACGACGTCGAGGCTACCCGGGCCGAGATCGCCAAGCTGGCGCAGGGCATTCCCACGATTTCGTTCATGAATCGATTCCGCCGCTCCGACGGGTCCTGGAGGCACCTCCTGTGGGCCTCCTACCCCGAGCCTGAGACCGGCATCCTGTACGCGATCGCCCGTGAGATCGAGGATCCGCAGGCCGGCTGATGGACCCCGTTCTCTACATCGAGCTCGTCGGGGGATTGGTGTACCTCCTGGTCGGTGGAGACCTGCTCGTGCGCGGGGCCGTCGCCCTGGCGCGCCGGTTTCACGTGTCGCCGATGCTGATCGCTCTCACGGTGGTGGCGTTCGGTACTTCGCTGCCGGAGCTGGTCGTGGTCCTGGAGGCGGCCCTCACCGGGTACCCGGGCCTCGTGCTTGGAAACGTGATCGGAAGCAACATCGCCAACGTGCTACTGGTGACCGGGGCGGCGGCCGTCCTGTGTCCACTCACCTACGGCGAGCATTCGTTGCGCCGCGACAGCCTGGTCATGATGGCGGCCACGATCCTCCTCATCGTCATGTGCGCGGCCGGCAGCCTGACTCGCCTCAATGGGGTGGTGCTGCTTGGCGGTTTGGCCGCCGTCCTTCTACTGACCGCGAGGGAAGCGGCGCAGGCCTATCGGAAATCCGAGCTGAAGCCGCCCATGGAGTGGGTACTCGGCCTGCCAAGCAAGCCTCGGACGTTCACGCTGTTCATCATCACTGGAGCGCTCTTCCTTCCCATTGGTGCGCATCTGGTGGTCGGCGGTGCCGTCGGGATGGCGTCCCATCTCGGCGTGGACGAGACGGTCGTCGGTCTCTCGATCCTCGCCCTCGGTACGTCGCTTCCGGAGCTCGCCACGACGGTCACGGCGGCCTACCAGAAGCGGGCTGAAGTGGCTGTCGGGACGGTGATCGGCAGTAACGTGTTCAACATCCTGGCGATCATGGGCGTGGGCGCACTGGTCAGCCCGCTCGCCATCTCGGTGCCGGGCGGGCTCTTCACCCTCGACTTTCCGGTGATGATCGGCACGGCCGCGGTGATCAGCGCGTTCGTATGGCTGAGGCGTCCCATCGGGAAGACAGCCGGATTCGCTTTCCTCGCCGCCTACGCCGCGTACCTGGCGATCCTATTCCTACGCGGAGCGGCCTACTGAGCATGCACACCTCACACCGCACGCAGCTGTTCACGGAGTCCGTGATCCGGGAGATGACCCGGGTAGCCCAGGAGCACGAGGCCATCAACCTGGCGCAGGGGTTTCCGGACTTTCCGGCTCCCGACCTGCTCAAGGAAGCGGCGGCGAGCGCGATCTACTCGGACATTAATCAGTACGCCATCACATGGGGGGCGAAGCGCCTGCGTGATGCGGTGGCGGTGAAGTACTACGACTGGTACGGGATGGATGTGAACCCGGAGACCGAGGTCACGGTCACCTGCGGCGCCACCGAGGCCATGGTCTCGGTCATGCTGGCGGTCGTGGACCCGGGCGAGGAAGTGATCGTCTTCGAACCCTTCTACGAGAACTACGACCGGGACACGCTGCTGTGCGGCGCGGAGCCGGTGTACGTGCCGATGTGGGGTAGGGAAGATCTCGACCTGGACCGGCTCGCTGCCGCGTTCTCGGATCGGACCCGCGCCATAGTGCTCAACACCCCCAACAACCCGACGGGCCGGGTGGCGTCGCGCCGCGACCTCGAGGGGATCGCGGAGCTTTGCCGGCGGCACGACGCCTACGCGATCACGGACGAGATCTACGAGCACATCTACTACGACGGCGAGCACGTCCCCATGGCGACGTTGCCCGGCATGCGCGACCGGACGATCACGGTGAGCGGGGCCTCGAAGACGTTCGCCGTGACGGGCTGGCGGGTGGGCACGATAGTGGCCCCGCCCGAGGCGACCAGTGCGATCCGGAAGGTGCACGACTTCCTGACCGTGGGAGCCCCGGCGCCCCTGCAGGAGGCGGTGGCCGTTGCGATGGAGACCCTCGGACCGGACTACTACACGGACATGGCGAGGCACTACCGGGCGCGGCGCGACCTCCTCATCTCGGGCCTCAAGGAGGCGGGCTTCCGGTGCGATCCTCCCGAGGGCTCGTACTACGTGCTGTGTGATTTCAGCGACCTGAGCGAGCTTCCTGATGACGAGTTCGCCGTTTGGCTCACGGCGGAGCACGGGGTGGCCTCGGTGCCCGGCTCCAGCTTCTTCCTGGACCCCTCGGATGGACGGCACCTCGTCCGCTTCGCCTTCTGTAAGACCGAGGAGTTATTGACGGAAGCGGTAGAGCGTCTCAGGGCCGTACGGACGAGTCGCGGGTAGTAGCTGGACAAAGAACGCGTCCCTGGCGCACGCCGGGAGGAGGCCAGAGTGGATACTCGCATGCAACCCGTCATGGGGATCCTGGAACTGAACGCTGCCCTGTTCCGGAAGGCCCTCGAAGGGGTGGACCAGGCCAGCGGCGAACGACGGCCCAACGACCACACGAACAGCCTCGCCTTCATCGCGTGCCATGCCCTGGACGCTCGGTTCTATCTGATGAAGCTCGCGGGCCACGAGCGGACCAATCCATGGCAGTCGCTGTTCGACGCGGCGACGGACATCGCGACCATGAAGGAGTTTCCCCCCCTGTACGAGGTGCTGGCCGAGTGGGACGAGCTGCACGAAGCCACGCTGGAGGTCCTGGCGGAGATGACTCCCGTTGAACTCGACGCTGAATCCGACGCCAGGTTTCCCACCGACGACCGTTCGATCCTCGGCGGCATCGCCTTCCTCGCCTTTCACGAGGCGTACCACGTGGGGCAGATGGGCCTGGTGCGGAAGTACTTCGGTTTCGATCCCGTCGTGAAGGGCTGACCCGGGTCGCGATCCGCACCTTGACCACTATATCTAGTGGTCTTACTTTATAGATGCCCCAAGATGTTGCGCTTGTTGTGGAAAAATCCACGATTTTCGTGGATTCTACGTGGATAAAGGCGCATCCTCGGTGGAGAGTCCCACCGGGCTGCGCGCGGCCCTTTCCCGGGAAACCGGTGTCGGACAAGCAGTTGAGCGGCCCCACGCATGGTCCGCGGGTGGTTGAAAACCGCGGGCGAACCGACGCGCAGGATCGAGGAGGACGACGATGCCCAAACTCCCAAAGACCGTCGAGGTTGGCGGAGTGACGGCGGTCGGTGCAGGAAGGAAGCATCCCGTGCTGTCGACGCGGTGGCTTCGGGATGCGGTCGTGGCGAACCGTTCGGCCTTCGAGCTGGAGATGCGACGCGAACGTCGCCGGCTGCTCGATTCCCGGTTCGATGCGTTCTGGAAGGAAACTAGCGCCCGCCAAGCGTGAGCGAAGACGGACAGCGAAGCGACGTACCCTGAAACGTAGGTCAGCCCCGCCCCCGCGCGGGCTGATCGGCGGGCGCGGCCCCCGGAGAAATCCGGGGGTTTTTTTTGTACCCCGGTCCGGACGGCGGACCGACTGGTAGGCCCGGCGGTGGACGGGTAGCTTGGGCGCCATGGAGATCCGCGAGTCACTACCGCCTTGCGCCGTTCCGGAGTCAGGCCTTCTGGGCCGGCGCCGGACATCGAGCGTGAACGTCGGCGAGGTGTGGGTCGGGAGTGCGCATCCTATAGTGGTTCAGTCGATGACCAACACCGACACCGCGGACGTCGAGGCGACGGTGGGCCAGGTGGCGGAACTGGCCGAGGCGGGTAGCGAGCTCGTTCGGATCACGGTCAATACCTCCGCGGCCGCCGCGGCCGTCCCCGGCATCGTGAGCCAACTCGACGCGATGGGCATCCAGGTCCCGCTCATCGGCGACTTCCACTTCAACGGGCACATCCTGCTCCCGGGACACCCCGAATGCGCGGCGGCGCTCGCCAAGTACCGAATCAATCCTGGCAACGTGGGCACGAAGAAGTGGGACGCCCACTTCGCGACGATCGTCGAGTGCGCGGTCGAGAACGGGAAGCCGGTGCGCATCGGCGTGAACTGGGGATCGCTCGATTCGGCGTTGCTCACGCAGATGATGGACGCGAACGCGGAACTGCCCGAGCCGCTGCCGGCCGACGCCGTGATGATCGCCGCGGTCGTGGAGAGCGCCATGGGCTCGGCCCGCGTTGCCGAGGAGATCGGGCTCCCGCGCGACGCGATCATCTTGAGCGCCAAGGTGTCGTCTGTACCCGACCTGCTGCGCGTCTACCGGGCGCTGGCGCCTCTTTCGACGTACCCGCTGCACCTGGGGCTCACCGAGGCCGGGATGGCCCGGAAGGGCACGGTGGCCAGTTCAGCCGGGATCGGTATCCTCCTTGCCGAAGGAATCGGAGACACGATCCGGGTATCGCTGACACCCGCTCCAGGCGGAGACCGGAGCGAGGAAGTTCGCGTGGCGCGTCAGCTTCTGCAGTCGCTGGGCCTGCGGAGCTTCGAGCCACAGGTCACGGCCTGCCCCGGCTGTGGCCGCACCACGAGCACGTTCTTCCAGGAGATGGCGCAGGATATCGAGGAATGGCTGCGCGCGCGCATGCCGGTCTGGAGGGAAACCCACGCTGGGGTGGAGGATCTTTCGGTCGCCGTGATGGGGTGCGTCGTCAACGGACCCGGAGAGTCGCGTCACGCCGACATCGGGATCTCTCTCCCCGGCTCGTTCGAGGAGCCGAGCGCGCCGGTCTACATGGACGGGGAGCACTACTCCACACTGCGCGGCGACGACATCGTTCCACAGTTCATCACCATCCTCGAGAACTACGTGGAGCGCCGGTTCGGTTCGAACTGACGCGGTCAACGGCCGTCGCGGCCTGTCAGTCCTCGAAGGTCTCCTGCCCGCCGGCCAGGTGCCGCCGGATCTCACCCCGTAGGGCCAGGTGGCGCAGTGCCGCCAGTTTCTCCCTGAGCAGCAGCTGGCGAGCTCCAGGTCCGGGGATCGAACCGTATGTCCGCTCAGTGACTTCTTCCGCGGTGCGCGCCCCCGATCGAACCGCCCCCCGCGTCCGGTCCAGCTGCCGGTCCAGCCGCCGCCGCTCCCGATCGAGCCATGCCGCGGGATCCTGGATCGGCCCCGTATGGCTCGTCAGCATGACTGCCGGCTTGAGGGCCGCCACGCGGTCCAGGGAGTCCAGGTAGGATCCGAAGGAGTCCTCCTCCGGGTCAGCGACTCTCAGAGGCGTCTTGAGACCGAGGAGAAACTGATCCCCGGCGAGCAGCGTCCCGCTCCCCGGCTGCCACAGGAGGAGATGCCCCGGCGCGTGACCCTCTGCCAGCACCCAATCCCACCCGGAGACCCCCTCCAGCGACCCCGAAGTCCCCTCGAACGTGACGAAGGGCAGGCCTGTGGGCGTCCTCTCGTCCGCCTCGTACAGGGCGGCCGCGTCCCGGTGCGCAAATACGATGTCGGGGTCCAGGGCCTCGAGTCCCCCGGCGTGGTCCAGATGCGAATGCGTCAGGATGAGGCCGTCCGGGGTTCCGCCCGTGCCCAGCGCCTCGTCGAGGGCGAGTCCCAGAAACTCCACGGACTCCACTGTCGCGGCGCCCGCGTCCACGAGCCACGAGCCCCCGGATTCGATCAGGAAGACGGCAACAGAGCGCGGTGGCCAGGGTGAGGGTACGACCGCACGCCGGCAGCCCTCGGCGACGGGTTCGAAGCCGGCGAGGGACAGGACCGCGCTCAAGGCACGACCGGAGAACCAGCCTCGAGGCGGGCGGCAGCCACCGCCGAACGCAGGGTCTCGAGTTCGGACGGCCATTCCAGGACGATCCCATCGAGCTGTGCGATCGGCTCGATCCCCCGAGCCGCGTTGGTAAGAAACGCGCCCCGCGCCTGCTCAAGAGCTGAGCGGCCGAATTCACCCTCGCGCACCGTCCAACCCGTGCGTCGCGCGACATCAGCGACGACCGAGCGGGTCACGCCCGGATACAGGGGGAGAGTGGCTGAGGGAGTGAACAGCACGCCATCCGCCCCCCAGAACAGGTTCGAGGCCGAGGCCTCGAGAAGGTGACCGCCCGCGGTGCGCACCGCATCCGCGACTCCGCGGCGGACGGCGGCCCGGGCACACATCACGTGAGCCAGGGCGCTGCAGCTCTTCACCGCCGGGAGCGCCGGGCACGGAGCTTCGTCCGACTCGAGGACGGCCACGGTCAGGGTCCGCGGGACAGGCAGGGGGTGAATCTCGACGAGTTCCCACGAGCGGTCTGCCGAGCGTCCGTAGCCTCGTTCCCCCGATTCGGCGCTGACCTGGACGCGCACCATGCAACCTGTCGCAGCATCCACGCCCAGCAGTCTGAGAACATCGCACAGGCGCTGGGCAGTACTCACGGCATCGGGAACGGTGAGTCCGATAGCCTCTGCGGAGGACGCCAGCTGCTCCACGTGAGCGTCGGCCTCGAGCAAGCGACCGTCCTCGATGGTCAGGGTGGCAAACACACCATCGCCGTACCGGAAGGCCCGGTCGCCAACGTGAGGTCGGAACTCGGTCACCGGTCGCAGGACCCCGCGGGCCCAGCACAACGAAGGCATCGATCTCGGGTTGGACGTCATCTCGGGTCTACCGGCGGGGCGGGAAACCACGAACGCCGGCCCACGGAGGCCGGCGCGGTCAGATCGGGTTGGGAATGTACGGCTACGGGGCCGGACGACTGAATCCTGTCCGGACCCGTTGGGTGCGAGTGTAGACTATCGACTTGCGCGGCGCCGCGCGCTGCGGACACGCCGCCGCTCGGCTGCCTTGGCCTTCCGACGTTTCGCCTCACTCGGCTTCTCGTAGCGGCGCTTCCTGCGCATGTCGGCCAGTATGCCCGCCCGCTGAACCTTGCGTCGGAATTGCCGGAGAGCCTTCTCCAGGTTCTGGCCCTCCGCGATATGGATCTCCAACGGTCTGTCCCCTTGTCGTCGTGTCCGGTGCTGCGTCGCCTGACGCCCGTTCCAATTCGAGCCCCTAAAGATAGTATGGGATGCACCATAATCTCAAGAGCGAGCTGGTGGGAGCTTGCTGCCGGTCGCCTGACCTCAGGCCCCGAGGCCCGGAAACCGCCGGACCAGGCGCTCGCGAAGCTGCTGGGCTAGAGTCTTCTTTCCGTTCGTCGGCGCAGCCGCCTGGCTCGATTCCGAGCGGCTGGAACGCTTCCGGCCGCCTGATCGACCGCGTCCGCCCCGTGACCCGGCCTCGGCTCTTGCTCCGCGCTCCGCCTTCGGACCGCCATCGCGGGTCTTCGCCCCTCGCGCCGACGGAGTCCCGTCCGCGTCCAGGGGAACGAGATTGCGGGCCTTCGGGCCGCGGTCGGAATCGAAGACGTCGAATTCGACCGTCTCACCGTTCTTGAGTGACGCGTACCCGTCGACCTCGATGTCCGTGTGGTGGACGAAGATTTCGTCTCCAGTCTCCCGACGGATGAAGCCGTATCCCTTGTCGGTGGAGAACCATTTCACGATGCCCTTTTCGCGTGCCATCAATTGCTCCGAACTCTTCATTGGGGTCGCTCTGCAACACCGCGCCGGGTGTCGAAGCGAAAGTGTGGCCGGAAGATGGGCGACACGAGCCCGGTATTCAAGGCAGGCACTCAACATCCGATCCCCCGAGAAACTTGACCACAACATCTAGCGGCCGTACTTTCGGGCGACACCAGATGTTGTGGATTCGGGTTTTCCTCGGGTTGGTTGGCATTTGGTTTCGGTACGGCCGGCGCCCGGCGGGCAGCAGTGCACGAGATCGGCCCGTCAGTTGCGCTTCGCCGATGGCGAGGGCGCCGAGCCGTACTCCGAAGAAAGACCAGCCGGGCTGCCGGCGCAGCCTGACACACGGCACAACGGCGGCAATTTCGTCGCCTGGATGATAGAGACAGAAGCGTTTCATGTCCTCGCCTCCCGCCGCAGTGCGGAGGTGCCGACCGTGGCAAGGAGCTGGTGCAATGGGTGTAGCGATGCCGGACCTTCTATCTATCGCCGGAGACGGATCTTTCGAACTGGACGGCAAGGCCTACCTCATCCCGGATCATTTCTCTTCACGGGAGGTCTTCAGCTATCGCCGTCTTCTCGAGCCGATCCCCGACATCCCCGGGGGTACCAATCTCTCCATCGAGCAGAGGCAGAAGCAGAAGACGTATTTCTGCCGCCGCGCCGCCGCTTGCATCATCCCGGGGTTGGAACCGAGTGCCCTGGAAAGCGTACCTCTGCGCGGCCTCATGACCCTACACCGATGGCTTCTGGATCACAGGCCGGAGCTGACGCTGGACGCCGCGCTCCACGCCTGATTGAGTCGCAGCGCGAGGCCCGGCTCCCGCATGCGTGGGGCCGGGCCTTTTTTTGTCGATGAACGCCAGATCCATCCCGGCGTTATCTTGTCGGAAGGAGTGGGCGACGGGGCCGCGGAACAGGAAGGTCCCGTCCAAACCTGAAAGCGAGGACCGTCCGCGGTGATTCGTCGCGCCAAGATCATCTGCACGATCGGACCTGCATCGCGGGATCCGGAGATATTCCGCCGTCTCGTCGACGCTGGAATGGACGCCGTTCGGGTCAATTTCTCGCACAGTTCGCACGAGGACGCGGCCCGGACCATCAGATTGGCCCGGGACGTGGCACGCGACGTCGGCCGTCCGCTGGCCGTCCTGGCCGATCTGCAGGGGCCGAAGATCCGGGTCGGCGTGTTGCCCGGGCCGCTCGCTATCGAGAAGGGGGAGGTCTACTCGTTCGAGGCCCTCCACGATGCGGACGCGGGGACCTCGGGCAGAGCGATCCCGATCACCTACCCCGACCTCGCGAGCGAACTGGAATCCGGGGATCGTCTCCTGTTCGACGATGGCCGCATCGCGTTCGCCGTGGAGGGCGTGGAGGGAACAAGGGTGACGGCGCGCGCCCGGACGAACGGTATTCTCCTGTCCCGGAAAGGTCTCAACCTGCCCGGCAAGGCGCTGGCCGTGCCGAGCCTGACCGAAAAGGACCGGCGCGACCTCGCCTTTGCGCTGGAGCAGGGGGTGGACTACGTCGCCCTCAGCTTCGTCCGCCGCGCCGCTGACCTGGCTGAGCTTCGCGAGCTGATTCCTGACGACGTGCTGGTGATCGCCAAGATCGAGAAGGAGCAGGCCGTTCGGAACCTGGTTGAGATCCTCTCCCTGGCGGACGGCGTGATGGTGGCACGCGGCGACCTGGGCGTCGAGCTCGATTTCGAGGAAGTGCCGATCGTCCAGAAGACGGTTCTCAGGCTCAGCCAGGAATCGGTATCGATCGGGATCACGGCCACCCAGATGCTCGAGTCCATGACCTCCTCTTCACGTCCGACTCGCGCCGAGGTGTCCGACGTGGCCAACGCTCTCCTGGACGGCACGGACGTAGTCATGCTGTCGGGGGAGACCGCGGTGGGTGAGTACCCGGTCGAGTCGGTCGAGACGATGGACCGCGTGGCTCGACGGATCGAGAGCGAATCCGGGTTCCTTGAGGATCCGTCCGATGTCGGAGCGCCGATGGTGCGTTCGGGCGTGCATCGCACGGTTACAGGAGCGATCGCCGGGGCCGCGACGGAGGCCACCCACAGGCTTGGGGCTCCATTCATGATCACGCTCACCACCAGCGGGTTTACGGCCCGCCTTCTGGCCGCCCAGCGTCCCCGCGTGCCGATCCTCGCGGTCACGGACAGCGAGCGTACCTACCGGCAGCTTGCCCTGGCCTGGGGTGTGGTGCCGATTCACCACGACGAGCCCGTGAGCTACGATAACATGCTGGCACGGGGCCGGAGCTACGCGTTCGAGCATGGGCTCGCCGAGCCGGGCCGACAGTGCGTGGTCACGGCCGGAATGCCGTTCGATGTGCCCGGGACGACGAACTACATGCGGGTGGAGACGATCTGAGGTCATGAGACTGACCTTTCTCGGAACCGGAACGTCGTTCGGGATCCCGGTGCCGGGATGTGACTGCGCCGTATGCCGGTCTGACGACCCGAGAAACTGGCGCACCCGGCACGGCCTGCTGCTGGAGCACGAGGGACGGCGGCTGCTGGTGGATACGCCTCCCGAACTGCGACTTCAGCTCATTGCGGCGAACGTGGATCGACTGGACGGGGTGTTCATCACCCATCCACACGCGGATCACGTTCACGGCATCGACGATTTGCGGGCGTTCACCACGCGTGCGGGATATCGTCTGCCCGTGCACACGGCCGCCGAGTACGAACAGGAACTCCGCACTCGCTTCGCCTATTTCTGGGGCCCGGATGCGCGGACGAGCCCGGGGAGCAGCCTTCCGGGTCTCGACCTCGTGACGTTCGAGGATCGGGAGCGCATCCAGGCGGCAGGCTTCGACCTGGAGGTCGTCGCTTTCCCGCACGGCTGGTTCCGGAGCTATGGTTTCCGGGTAGGTGACCTGGCCGTCATCGTGGATGCCAAGGAGATTCCGGAGAGCGCTGTTCCGCTGCTCCAGGGTGTAAAGGTGCTGGTGATCAACGCGCTGTGGTACGGCAATCCACATCCGACCCACTTCAACGTGGAAGAAGCGGTGGAGGCTGCCCGCATGCTCGGTGCGGGAACGACGTACCTGACGCACCTGACGCACAGGCTTGACCACTCTGAAACGGAAGCGCGCCTGCCCCCGGCGGTGAAGCCGGCCTGGGACGGGCTGACGATAGAGATCTGACGGTCTATATTCGCGGGCCTCATGACCCGCGTGAAGAGGACAATGTGCCGCAGAACCTGATACGCAATTTCTCGATCGTGGCCCATATCGACCACGGCAAGTCGACGCTCGCCGATCGACTGCTCGAGGTGACGGGTGCCGTGGAAACCCGGCAGATGAAGGAACAGGTCCTCGACTCGATGGACCTGGAGCGGGAGCGCGGCATCACGATCAAGTTGAATGCGGTGCGTCTGCCGTACCGGGCCTCCGATGGAGAGCAGTACCAACTCAACCTCATCGACACGCCGGGCCACGTCGACTTCACATACGAAGTGAGCCGGAGCCTGGAGGCCTGTGAGGGAGCTCTCCTGGTGGTGGACGCGAGCCAGGGCATCGAGGCCCAGACGATATCCAACCTGTTCCTGGCTCTGAACGCGGGACTCGAGATCATCCCGGTGATCAACAAGATCGACCTTCCGGCCGCCGAGCCGGAGCGTCGGCGCGACGAGATCTGCGACCTCATAGGGGTCGAGCCGCAAGACGTGCTGCTGGCCTCCGCCAAGATGGGCACCGGAGTCGCGGAAGTCCTCGAGGCGATCGTGCACCGGGTTCCTCCGCCGTCCGGGAATCCTGACGCGCCTCTGAGGGCCCTGATCTTCGACTCGATGTACGACAAGTACAGGGGCGCGGTCCCCTTCCTGAGGGTGGTGGACGGGTCGCTCCGGAAGGGGATGACTGTCGGCTTCGGGGCGAGCGTCGCGGAATACGAGGTGGATGAGACGGGCTACATGTGCCTCGGCTTCCAGCCGGTCGCTGATCTCAAGGCCGGGGAGGTCGGCTACATGACGGCCCAGATCAAGAAGATCTCGGATACGCGAGTCGGAGACACCCTGTTCGATGCCGCTGACCGGGCGCCCGAGCTTCTCCCCGGTTACCAGGAAGCCAAGCCGGTCGTGTTCGCCGGCCTATACCCGACCGACACGGACCAGTTCGAGGAGCTGCGCGATGCCCTCGCCAAGCTCCAGTTGAGCGATGCCAGCCTGCATTGGGAACCCGAGACCTCCACTGCGCTGGGGTTTGGCTTCCGATGCGGTTTCCTGGGCCTTCTGCACATGGAGATCGTACAGGAACGCCTGGAGCGTGAGTTCGATCTCGACCTGGTGACCACGATTCCCAACGTGGAGTATCACGGCACGCTCACGAGCGGCGAGAAGTTCTCGGTCGAGAACCCGAGCAAGATGCCGGAGCGAGGCAGGATCGAGTCGGTGGAGGAACCGTACGTCCGGGTTCACGTGGTTTCTCCGGCCGAGTACATCGGCGGAATCCAGAAGCTTTGTCACGACCGCCGCGGCGAGTACCTGACCATGGAATACCTTGATACGAACCGGGTCGAACTCCGGTACGACATTCCGCTGGCGGAGATCGTCCTGGACTTCTACGACAAGTTGAAGTCCGTGTCGCGCGGATACGCGGCCCTGGACTACGAGATGGCGGGCTACCGGGTCTCCGACCTGGTGAAGCTGGACATCATGCTGAACGGCGAGCCCGTCGACGCGCTCAGCGTGATCGTGCACCGGGACGAGTCGTACGAATACGGGCGCAAGATGGCGAGCAAATTGAAGGAGCTCATTCCGCGGCAGCTGTTCGACGTTGCGATCCAGGCTGCGATCGGCCGCGATGTGATCTCTCGCACGAACGTGAAGGCCCTCCGCAAGAACGTGACGGCGAAGTGCTACGGGGGCGACATCACGCGAAAGCGAAAGCTCCTCGAGAAGCAGAAGGAAGGGAAGCGGCGGATGAAACAGGTGGGATCCGTGGAGATTCCGCAGGAAGCGTTCCTGGCCGTCCTCCAGGTCGGTGACTGACGGGGCCGGCGGCCTCGTCGTCCGGGCACCGAACCACCTGGGCGAGTTGATCCTGGCCCTCCCGGCCCTGCATCATTCGGCGTCGGTCGAGGGACAGGCGGGACGTCGCCTCTTCGTGCAGTTCATGGCCGGGTTGGAGCCGATTCTCGACATGGCCGGGCTGGACGTCGAGAAGCTACGGATAAGGGACCGCCATGGCGTCCGGGCGGGCGGACGACAGATACGGGGCACCGGGGCGCGACGAGGCGTTCTCCTGACGCCCTCAACGTCGAGCGCCCTGATGTTCCGAGTGGGGGGGCTCCGGAGCCGGCGGGGCACGGGCGGTGGCTGGCGGGCTCCCTTGCTGACGGATTCGGTGCCGCGTGGACCACTGCTCGAGGGACACAGGGTGCACGAGTTCATGGCCCTCGTCGGTGCGGACACGGAGGGAGATCCTCCGGCGCCGGTTCTCCGCCTTCCGGAGGGCGCGGAGCGTCCGAGAAGGGGAGGGGAGTCGGGGATCGTGGCGCTGTTTCCGGGATCCAACGCGGAGGCTCGGCGATGGCCTGCCGGCCGGTTCTCGGCGCTCGCGCAGCGGATGGCTTCCGCCGGTCGACGGGTCCTGGTCCTCGGTGGTGCGGGGGAGGAGGTGTTGACCGGGGTCGTGGCCTCGGCCGGCGCGGCGTTCGGCGTCTGCGAGGACCTGGGCGGCCGTACCGACCTAGCGGGACTCGCCGAGGTGCTGGCCGGATGCGACGTGCTAGTGACCAACGACACGGGGCCCATGCATCTTGCGGCGGCCCTGGGTACACCGGTGGTGGCACTGGAAGGACCAGCGGATATTCTGCAGACGCGGCCTCTTGGCGCCCGGGTGCGGCTGATCGGACGATTCGACTTGCCGTGCGTTCCCTGCGTCAGGAACCGGTGCCCACGTAGGGGAGCGGGCACGGAACTGACGGAGGCTCGAAACGAGTGCATGTGGCTGATCTCGGTGGACGAAGTGGAGCAGGCGGTTGCGGAACTCCTGGACGGGAGCAGAACCAGTGACTGACAAGAAATACATCGTAGGCGTGGATCTAGGTGGCACTTCCATCAAGGTCGGTGTGGTGCCGTATGAGGGCGGCACGGTACTGGGCATGCGCTCGATGCCCACGAACTCCGACCACGGAGCCAAGTTCGTCGTGGACCGCATGGTGGAGATGATCCGGGGCTGCATGAGCGACGCCGCGCGTGAAGAAGGCATCCCCGAGGACGGGTTCATCGGTATCGGGCTCGGCTCGCCGGGCCCGCTCGACCGTAAGACCGGCACGGTCATAGAGACACCGAATCTCGGTTGGAGGAACTTCCCTCTGCGGGACCTGATCTCGAACTCCATCGGCCTCGGAGCGGAGCTGGACAACGACGCCAACTGCGCCACGATCGGCGAGTGGTGGATGGGGGCCGGGCAGGGCGTGCAGACGCTGATCGGCGTCACCCTCGGTACAGGCATCGGCGGAGGAATTGTGCTCAACGGTCGCGTGTTTCACGGAGCGGCCGACGTGGCCGGGGAGGTGGGGCACATGACCATCGACTCGACGGGGCGTAAGTGCAAGTGCGGCAACTACGGTTGCCTGGAGGCGTACGCCTCGGGGCCGGCCATCGCGGCGCGAGCGATCGAGGGCCTCGAGACGGGCGAGACCAGCCTGCTGCCATCCCTCGTGAACGACGACCTGAGTCGGGTTACGGCCGAAACAGTGTACGAAGCCATCGTGGCAGGGGACCTGTACGCCAAGGAAGTCATGCGTGAGACGGCGAAGTTCCTGGGCGCCGGCCTGGCGAACCTGATCAACATCCTGAATCCGGGGATGGTCGTTATCTCGGGCGGGGTCACGCGGGCGGGCGAGCACCTGTTCGAGCCACTGCGGGCCCAGATTCGTCGCAGGGCCTTCCGCCACGCCGAGGAAAGCTGCCAGATCGTGAGCAGTTCGCTCGGAGGAATGGCCGGAGTGATAGGCGCTGCCTACATGTTCCGGATCGAACGGTCCGGGAACTGATCCGTGCCACGCCTCGGAGTCGTAGGGACCCTGGTCTGGGACACGATTCATGGTCCGGGCGGAGAGGCAGCGGTCAACGATTGGGGCGGAATCGCATACTCTCTCGCGGCGTGGGGCGCCGTCGCGCCGCCGGGCTGGAGCCTGGTACCCATCGTCAAGATCGGGGCCGATCTTCGCGAGTCGGCGGATCGGTTGCTGGAGACGGTGGAAGGCGTTTCGTCGATCGATTTCGTACACACGGTACCGGAGGCGAACAACCGGGTCAGCCTGTTCTACCACGACCGGTCGCGCCGCTGTGAGCGGCTGACCGGAGGGGTGCCGGGCTGGTCCGCTGCCGAGATCGAGCGGGTGGCCCTGTCGTGCGACGCGCTGTACGTCAACTTTATATCGGGCTGGGAACTGGATCTCGAGTCCGCGGGGATCCTGGAGCGCCAGTTCGAGGGACCGACTTGGTGCGACGTCCACTCGCTGATTCTCGGCGTTGGGGACGGAGGCGTTCGCGAACCTCGCCCCCTCGAGGACAGGGCCTCCTGGCTCCGGGCGTTCGACCTGGTGCAGGTCAACGAAGACGAGATCGAGACCCTGTCGCAGGTCGGGGGAAGTCGCGGTGATCGAATGCGGGACCTGCTGGCCGACGGACCGAAGGCCGTGTTCCTGACCCGCGGCTCGGCAGGCGCCGAGTGGATGGCCCGGCCGGGCACTTCCTGGTCGCCGGCGACACAGGCTGACGCCGCCGGTTCGGCCCCGGTGGAGACGATCGCCCCGGCCGGGAGCACGGATCCTACCGGTTGTGGTGACGTCTGGGGGATCACCTGCTTCGCGTCGCTTCTCGCGGGCTCGGAGCTACAGGAGTCGGTCCAGAAGGCCAACCGGCTGGCGGCGGCGACCGCTGCCAGGCATGGCACCGCTGGTCTGGCTGAGTTTCTGTTGAGTGTCGGACATGCGAATGGCGAACATCCAGAGGTGAACGAGATCGAATGAGCCGCGTCATCGAGGTGCCCGACGTCCTGGACCACAAGGGCTTCGAGGTACTCATCCGGTCGCTGAGCCAGGTCACGCAGGATGAGGTGGCGCGCGTGGTGTTCAACGCGAAGCACGTACGCTGGACCTCGCCGTACGGCTTGATCGGACTCCTGGCGGCGGGCCGCGTGGCTCGGGAGCGGACGGGATTCGCCCCGAGCATCGAGGCGCCGGACAACCGCGACGTTCGCGGCTACTGGGAGCGCATGGACTTCTGGCACGTGGCGCCCGACGTGTACGACCTGGAGCCGGTCCCCGCCCGCGCACACGGATCGTCCGACGCGCTGCTCGAGATCACGCCGATCCGATCGCACCACGACGTGCACACGGTGGTGGAGCGGGTGCGCGAACGGGCGGCGACCATCCTCCTGAACAAGCTCCACTACGCGAGACCGTCGGTCATACAGTTCAGCGTTCTCCTGTCCGAGGTGTGCCAGAACATCATCGAGCACGCGGAGGCCGACGGTTGGGTATGCGCTCAGACGTACCACTACAGGGAGCGACTGGGGCGTGACGTCGTAATGCTCGCCGTGATGGATGTGGGCATCGGATTCGAGGGTTCGCTGTCGGCCGAGCACTCCCGCAGGCATGGCGAGCGCTGGTCGGCGGGCATGGCCCTGGAGCGGGCCCTGCTTCACGGCGAGTCCCGGCACCGCGATCCGGGGCGCGGACAGGGTCTGCAGGCGATCCGCAGACAGGTGGATCGCTGGGACGGCGAACTGGCGATCCGCAGTGGAGACGCGATGATCGCGTCTCCTACCCAGGAGTGGGGAGACCTGGCTCCCATGCTCACGGGTCTTGAGATTTTCCCCGGAGCACAGATACTTGTGGTCATGCCCGCACACGTGGAGAACGAGTAACGATGGTGACCCAGGGACAATCGTCTCCGATGCCCGATATCGCCGTGGCCAGCCTGTACCAACGAAACCTGGTTACACGCCACACCGGGCGCGCCGTTCGGCTGTCCATCGAGGGGCTCGTCGCTGAACTCGGAGCCACTTCGCTGACGGTCCTCGATTTCGGCGACGTGGCGGTTATCGATTTCAGTTGCGCCGACGAGGTGGTGGCGAAGCTGGTCTTGCGAGCGGTAGACGAGGAGTCCGCCGAATCTCAGCACTTCTTCGTATTCCGGGGCGTTGCGCAGCACCACGTGGACCCGATGGATTCGGCACTACGGCGCCGGGGGCTCGCCGCGGCGGCCCTGGGGCCTGGGGGAGAGCCGTTCCTGATCGGTGAGGTCGAGCCGGTGGCCTCGCGGCTCTGGCTGGCCGTGTGCGATGCCGGTCATGCGCTCCCCGACGATCTCGCTCCGGTGCTGGGAATGGAGCCGTGCGACTGTGGCCGGCTTTTGGACCGGATGTGCGCCAGGCGCCTGCTTCGCAGGGATGGCCAGGCCTATCACTCGCTGTTCTACACGTTTGCTGAAGCGGAACGCGTCGGGAGCGGGCACGGCACGGCCGATCCCATCGGCGCCGAAGGTGTTTCTCCCTCCGAGCGGGAATGAGCCGCCACCGTTCGTACCGCAGGCTGGCCATCGGCGCATGCGCTCTACTGTGCATCGCGGGTGTCCTGGTCACCATCGGCTGGTTCCGGCTGGCCGGATCGGCTCTCCCGACGCGCGGAAGTGTCCGCGTCCCGGGCATCCACCGGACGGTAACCGTGCAGGTGGACACGTTCGGCATTCCGTACGTGAAGGCCGGACGTGCGACCGACATGCTGCGAGCCCTGGGCTACCTTCACGCCACCGATCGCCTGTGGCAGATGGAGTTCTTCCGCCGGGTGGCGGCAGGCCATCTGGCCGAGCTGTTCGGGCCCGATCTCGTGGAAACCGACCGGTTGCTACGCACGCTCGACCTGTGGGGCGCTGCCGAGGACGCGGTCGCGAACCTCGACCCGGAGGAGTGGGAACGACTGCAGGCCTACGCAGTGGGCGTGAACGCGAGGCTGGATGACCTTCGCAAGCCGCTCCCGCCGGAGTTCTCCCTCCTGCGTTTCAAGCCGGAGCCCTGGGATCCCGTTTCGACGCTCGCCGTCGGGATGGTCATGAGCCTCGACCTCTCGCACTGGCGCCGCGATCTCTCCCGGTTCTGGGCGTCGCGGCACATGGAGCCGGAAAAGGCGGCTATCCTGTCTCGACCGTATCCGGCGTGGGGGCCGACGATCCTGGCGGATCCGGTGCCGTTACCGGCCGGTGTGCGAACGTCGCCTCCAGCAATCCCCGTGAACGGGGAAGCCGGTCCCTCGGTCGTGGAGATGGGTGTGGCCGGTATCGGATCGGTTCCAGGAGCGGGCCCGGCCACCTGGCGGGCGTTTGAACTCCTCGAGTCGGTCTCGGCCCGTTCGGCCTCCAACGCCTGGGTGATCTCGGGTCGCCGAACCGCGTCCGGGAGTCCCATCCTTGCCAACGACATGCACCTGTCGCTGCGGGCTCCGTCGATCTGGTACCTGGCTGCGTTGCACGCTGACTCGGCGGACTACCATGCGGTTGGTTTCACACTACCGGGAGTGCCGGGGATCGTCGTCGGCCACAACCGTTCCGTGGCCTGGGGCTACACCAATGGCATGGTCGACGACATGGACTTCGCGGTGGAGAGCTCGTCCGGGGACGGGCTTCGATACCTGGACCGGGGAAAGTGGATCGAGTACACCGTCCGCGCGGAAACATTGCAGGTCAGGGGGGCCGGACCAGAGGTGATCAGGGTACGGGAAACCGTCCGCGGCCCTGTCATCAGCGACGCGCTGCCCGGGCTGGGCGCGGACATCTCTGCCGTGTGGACCGCCTCCACCTCGGATTCCCGGAGCACAGGCCTGTGGGGCATGAACCGAGCCGGGAGCCTGGCCGAATTCGATCGGGCCGTGCGCGGCTTCTCTCAGCCCCACCAGAACGTGGTATTTGCATCGGTCGAAGGGCGCATCGGCTACCGGCTCGCGGGGCGAGTACCCGTGCGTGGAGAGTGGGACGGATCGGTCCCGGCCGATGCCGCGACCATGGGCGGAGGATTCCGCGGGACCTGGCCGCCCGCCATGCATCCGTCGGGTTTCGATCCGGCGGCCGGGTTCTTCGCCAGCGCCAACAACCTGCAGGCGGCCGATCTCGGTACGGCCATCAGCACGGACTACGCGGCGCCGTTCAGGGCGGCACGGATCTCCGACAGGCTCGGCTCGCGCCGTGATTGGAGCGTCGAGGCGGTCTACGAGTTGCAGCACGATACGCACAGTCTGCTGGGAGACCGGTACCGCGGGCTGGCCGTCGCGACGGTGAACCGGATGGGGCTGGAGGCGGAAGCCGCCCGGCTCGAGGAATGGGACGGGCGGGTGGACACAGAATCGCTTGGCGCTCCCCTGTTCTACTCGTGGCTGTATCGGCTCCGGTCGTTGATCGCGGCCGACGAATACGCGGAAGGCCCGGAATGGGGGTTCTTCCCCACCAAGGCGTTCGTCGCCGTTCTCGATGAGGGCGATTCAAACCCCTGGATCGACGACGTCCGCACTCCGCAGCGGGAGACCCTGGACGAGCTGTCCACGCGAGCCATGCGAGACGCCCTCGAGGCTGTCGGTCAGGCGACCTGGGGCGAGCTCCACAGGGAGCGACACGCGCATCCGATGGGTAGGAACCGGTGGATCCAGCGCCTGTTCGGGTTCTCCGTGGGTCCGTATCCGTCACCGGGAGGGCCGAACACGGTGCGCCCGGACGACTACCGGAAGTGGGAAGCCCTCGACTCGACGTCCTGGTCGCCCCCGTGGCTCAGTGAATACGGACCGTCAGAGCGGTTCATCGCGGAGCTGGGACCTGATGGCCCGACCGGACGCTTCCTCATCCCCACCGGTCAGAGCGGGAACCCTTTCAGTCGTCACTATCGCGATCTGAATGACCGATGGCGTTCGGGCGAGCTAGTGGAAGTTCCGCTCGAGCGAGAGCGTTTCGTTCGCCGGTCGGTCCGGCAAATTCGGATCGTGGCGGCAAGAGTGAACGAATCCGAATGATGGAGCAGGAGACGGGCCGGATTCTGGTCGTTGGGGCAGGTCCGTGCGGCCTCGCGGTCGGAGCAGCCGCGCGGCGAGCGGGAGTGGAGTGCACCCTGGTGGACAAGGGGCCGATCGTCAGCTCCATCGAGCGCTATCCGATAGGCATGACCTTCTTCAGCACCGCCGATCATCTCGAGGTCGAGGACGTGCCCTTCGTGGTGGCCCGCGACAACCCCACCCGGTCCGAGGCGCTCAAGTACTATCGCCGGGTGACCACGCACTTCGATCTCGACGTCAGGCAGTACGAAACGGTAGAGTCGGTGGAGCGATCGAACGGGTCGTTCCACGTCGAGGCCCGTCACCTCACCGGGGCGCTGCGGTCGTACCGGGCGGACGCGGTCGTGGTGGCCACGGGCTACTTCGACACCCCGAACCTGCTCGAAGTGCCGGGTGAGGACCTCCCGAAGGTCACGCACTACTTCAGGGATCCGCACCTGTATTTCGACCAGGACGTCCTCGTGGTCGGTGGCGGGAATTCGGCGGTCGAAGCCGCGTTGACGACGTGGCGCGCCGGGGCGCGCGTCACCATGGTCCACCTGTTCGACGGATTCGACCGGGGCGTGAAGCCGTGGGTGCTGCCGGACATCCGGAACCGGATCGAGGCGAACGAGATCTCGGCATTGTGGAAGCACCGGGTGGAGGAGATCGAGCGGGGCAGGGTCCTCCTGCGGGACCTCGAGGACGAGTCCGAACGCTGGCTGGAAAACGACTTCGTCCTCGCGATGACCGGGTTCCGTCCCGATCCGGGCCTCCTGCGGGGTCTCGGAGTGCAGCTCGATCCCAGCACCGGGATTCCGAGCCACGACCCGGCCAGCATGGAAACCGACGTCCCGGGGGTGTACATCGCCGGTGTGCTGGCAGCCGGATTCGATGCGAACAAGATCTTCATACAGAACGGACGCGAGCACGGCGAGAAGATCGTGCGACGGTTCGTTGAGGCTCAGACGGAAACCCGGAGTCGTTGACGGTGTTTTATGCTGGGAATAGCTTCCGGAGCAATTCGTCGACCGGCCCGTGGGGCCGATGGATTTAACACTGAAGTGCCGATGAACGAGAGCAGCGCCGCCACCCGGAACGCCTCCGCGAGGGAGCGGATCGAGGAAGTCCTCGATTCGATCCGGCCCGCCATTCGAGCGGACGGTGGGGACATCGAACTGGTGGGATTCGACGATTTGGACGGCGTCGTCCGCATCCGCATGGTCGGAGCGTGCTACGCCTGTCCGATGTCGATGCTCACCCTGAAGGCCGGCATCGAGCAGCGTCTGCGAATGCAGGTGCCGGAGGTCCGATCGGTCGAGTCGGTCGAATCCGTCTGACCACATCGCCAGGTCGCCGGGCAGGCCGGGGACCGGACTCCGCAGCGTCTGACCCGAACAGAAACGGATATCGGAATCATGGATGTGCAGTCCATTAGAGATCGTGTCGAATCAGCCCTCAGGCGGGTGAAGCCGGCGGG
>CAYWLF010000007.1:0-24476 GCA_964458875.1 uncultured Gemmatimonadota bacterium | reverse complement strand
CGCGCCGTACTTCATCGAGATCAGCCCCGCAGCCATGTCTCCGATAAACATGGGAATGAAGAATGGAGACACGCGGCCCGGGCCACGCTCCAGCAGCTTCGCGTGCTGAGACTCCATCGTGGACAGCCCGCCGATGCCGCTGCCTACGATGACGCCGAAACGCTCGCCCGGAACCGAGGCCACGGCGGACTCGATATCCGCCTGCGCGACCGCCTGGTGGGCGGCGCCCATGGCCAGGTGCAGAAAACGGTCGGCTCTACGGACCTCCTTGCGGTCCATGAACTGCTCGGGATCGAAGCCCTTGACCTCGCACGCGAATCGGACCGACTGATCGGAAGCATCGAATTGCGTGATCGGCGCTCCACCGGAGCGTCCCTTGATCAGCGCATCCCACGTCCCCTCGACGTCAAGTCCGATCGGCGTGACGAGACCGAGGCCCGTGACGACCACGCGCCGTTTTTCGGACATCCGTGTCTCCTCCTCCTTGGGGGTGGGAGGTTACTCCTTGTCCTGGAGATAACGGATGGCGTCGCCCACCGTCTGCATCTGCTCGGCGTCCTCGTCCGGGATCTCGACCCCGAACTCTTCTTCGAACGCCATCACGAGCTCCACGGTGTCAAGTGAATCCGCACCGAGGTCTTCGACAAACGAAGCCTCGTCCGCAACTTTCTCCATCTCCACGCCAAGCTCGTTGGCGATGATCTCCCTAACCTTGTCAGCCGCGTCAGACATAATCCAAACCTCTGTGTTGTTGTTCGTCTCTCAGGCCGCCCCGGGGGGCGCCGGCTACATCACCATGCCGCCGTCTACAACCAGAACCTGTCCGGTAATGTAGTCAGAGGCCGGTCCCGTCAGGAAGCGCACGGCTCCCGCGATATCTTCCGGAGCGCCGAAGCGCCCGAGCGGAATTCGCTCGAACAGCGCGTCTCGCGCCTCCTGCGGAAGGTCCGCCGTCATGTCAGTCTCGATAAAGCCCGGCGCCACCACGTTTGCCAGCACGCCTCGCGCGGCGAGTTCCTGGGCGACCGACTTCGTAAAGCCGATAAGACCTGCCTTGGACGCCGCATAGTTGGCCTGTCCGCGGTTCCCCGTCAAGCCTACCACGCTGGCGATATTGATGATACGACCACTCCGCCGCTTCATCATTCCGCGAGCCATGGCCCGGGTAGTGTTGAAGGCGCCCCGGAGGTTGGTCTCCAGCACGGCCTCCCAGTCCTCGTCCTTGAGCCGAACGAGAATATTGTCTCGGGTGATGCCGGCGTTGTTCACGAGCACATCGATCGGCCCCAGTTGATCCTCGACCGCTGCGGCGAGATCAGTACATTGAGCAGGGTCTGCCACGTCGCACGCCAGGGCGACGCCAGGTCCATCGAGAAGCTCCAGGGTCGCCCGCGCGCTCTCCTCCGACCTCGCGACGACCGCCACGGACGCACCGGCACGACTGAGCTCGCTGGCTATGGCCCGTCCGATTCCTCTCGAACCGCCCGTGACCACAGCCACCTTGCCTTCGAGTTCACGCATCGCCGGCCTCCTCAACGAGTGCTTGTACGACGTCGAGATCCTCCGGACCCCCGATTGCGCGAACGGAAATCCCGCGGTCGATACGACGCATCAATCCAGTGAGAACCTTGCCGGGACCGACTTCGATCCACGCGTCCGGTCCGGTGACATTCATCGATTCGACGCATTCTACCCAGCGGACAGGTGACGTCAACTGTTCGACCAGCAGCTCCCGTGCGTTCTCCGCCTCCCTGACCGGCACCGCCGCGGCATTGGCAACCACCGGGAAGTTCGGGTCCCGCACCTCGCACCCTTCCAGGGCCAGGGCCAGACCTTCCCTTGCCTCCGCCATGAGGGGTGAATGAAACGCCCCACTGACGTTGAGCGGGACAGCCTTCTTGGCGCCGGCCTCCAGCGCGCGCTCTCTCGCCGTTCCGACAGCCCCGATGTCGCCGCTGATCACGATCTGGCCCGGCGCGTTGTAGTTCGCGGGCACTACCGTACCATCCTGAACACTGTCGCAGACCTCACGGACACTCTCGGGGTCCAACCCAATCACCGCGGCCATCGTGCCCGGGCGTACGGTTCCGGCCTGACTCATGAGCTCGCCCCGTCTGCGCACGAGCCGGATAGCATCGCTGAAACCCAGGGCCCCGGCCGCGAGGTAGGCCGAGAACTCCCCCAGCGAATGGCCAGCCCCGACCGTCACCCGCTCACGCACGGCCTCCGGAAGGCAGATCCACACCGCATAGCTGTGTAGCAGGATCGCAGGCTGTGCGTTCTCCGTACGCGTGAGCTCGTCCTCCGGCCCCTCCCAGCAGATCTTCCGAAGATCAAAACCCAGGATGTCGTTGGCCTGTTCGAACGCCTCCGCGGCGAGCGAGCGCCCATCGGCCAACTCGCGACCCATACCCACGAACTGCGAGCCCTGGCCCGGCATCAGAAGAGCGATGGTGTTCCGAGACAATGCTATCCCCCTCACAGAGACCCGTGATGCGCACCGGGCGGATGTCAGTTGGCGATCAGCGGCGGCGTATCCGCCTCCAGACACGGGCCCGGCGGCTGGCCGGCCCGAGCTCGTTGGCGAGGTCTTCCACCATGGACGACTCGAGGCAGACACTCGCTACCCGGATCGCGTTCTTGATCGCCCGGGCGGATGACGCGCCATGACAGATGATCGAGACTCCGTTGACGCCGAGGAGCGGAGCCCCTCCGTACTCGGCGTAGTCCACCGTTCGGTACACTTCCTTCAGCCCCTCCCCGTGCACCTCGGGGTCGAGCTGGCGCTCGAGTACGCCGGTGATGAAGCTGGCCACGGATTCGTAGAACTTGAGAAGCACGTTGCCTACGAAACCATCGCACACGAGCACGTCGCAAGTCCCGTCGACGATCCTGTGCCCTTCGATGTTCCCGACGAAGTTCAGGTCCTCGTCACCCTCGAGCAGCTTGTGGGTCGCTACGGCCAGGGCTCCTCCCTTCGACGATTCCTCTCCGACGTTCAGCAGCCCGATCCGCGGGTGTTCCAGCCCCAAGAGATCGCGCACATACACCGAGCCCAGATGCGCGAACTGGTGCAGTTGGGACGGGCGAGTATCGATGTTTGCTCCCGAGTCCACCACCAGCACCGGCGAGCCCACGGTCGGGAACATCGTGCCCACGGTCGGTCGCTCTACGCCGGGAAGCATGCCCAGGAGTAGACGTGAAGCCGCCATCACCGCGCCCGTGGAACCGGCACTGATGAAAGCATCGACTTCACCTGACCGCAGAAGACCGAGACCGACGACGATGGAGCTGTCCGGCTTCCGGCGAATGGCCCGCACCGGAGACTCGTGGCCCTCCACCACCTCGCTCGCGGCCACGACTTCGATTCCGCTCGGAACCTCCGAAGGAAGTACCGCGTAGATCCTGTCGGGAATGCCGACGAGTGACAAGGCGAAGCGACCGGGCCATTCCCCAACGGCAGACAGCGCGCCGTCGATGATCACTCGGGGCGCGCCGTCTCCTCCCATCGCGTCCAACGCGATGCGCTGCATGTCAGACCAAGCTCGGCCGCGGGTCGATCAGAACTCTTCGGTTCGGACGATCTCCCGCTCGCCGTAGTGACCGCACGTCGGACACACGCGGTGAGGCCGTCTAGGATCTCCGCACCTCGGGCAAGCCTGGTGAGCGGTGGGCGCCGCGCCGTGATGCGTGCGCCGCTTCCGCTTGCGCTGCTTCGAAGTCCGCTTCTTGGGTACCGCCATGATACAACTCCCTATCCTTCGTGGCCGTCAATTCTCGTTATCAGGTTCGGCAGCATCCTGCTTCCCATCCGCTACCATCTCTCTCAACGCATCCCAGCGAGGGTCGGCACGATCCAGCGTGCACCCGCAATCGAACTCGTTCAGGTCCGCTCCGCACACCGGGCACAGCCCGCGGCAGTCATCCCGGCACACTACGTATTGCGGCATCGCCAGGAGCCACTCCTCGCGGAGGGGCCGAGTAAGGTCGAGCGCCGCAGCGTTCGGGTCAAGCGCAAACACCCCGCCTTCCTCTTCCCATTCCCGCACAGCGGGGTCAAACCGGAAATCAAAAGCGACTTCCATCGGCCACGGCACGTCGTCCAGACAGCGTCTGCATTCCAGGCGCAGCGTCGCTGACAGGCGACCCACGATGCGCGCTCCACCGCGCCCACCGGACTCCGCCCGGAATTCGAGCCGTGGCGCGTCGAGCACCTCCAGCTCACCCAGGCTCAAGGCCCCTGCTGCGGCGGGCAGTCTCCCCGACCACTCGAACGGCCCTTGCCGGAGCCTGTCCAGGTCGACCCGTCCTGCCGGGAAGCCGCTATTCATAGCCATTCAGACGTGCCTTGTCAATCGCTCGAGACGTCCCGGTCAACCCTGAAGTCGCTCCGTCCCCGCGAAGAAGAAGGAGATCTCGATTCCCGCGTTCTCCGGCGAGTCTGAGGCGTGGATCGCGTTTCGTTCCTTGCTCTCCGCAAACAGCGCCCGAACGGTGCCCTCAACCGCCTCTGCCGGGTCCGTGGCGCCAATCACCCTGCGTAACTCCGGGACAGCGTCGTCCCGCCGGAGCAGTATCGGCATGCACGGCCCGGACGTCATGAAGTCGACGAGCGACCCGAAGAAGGGCCGCTCCCGGTGCACGGCGTAGAACGCCTGGGCCTCGTCTCGCGTCAGGTGCTTCACGGTCGCGGCGACGATCCTGAAGCCGGCGCTCTCCAGGTGCGCGAGGATACCGCCCGCCTTGCCCGACCCGAACGCGTCGGGCTTGATGATCGCAAGCGTGTCCGTCTCGTTCATATTCCCGCTGTCCCTTCGCTGGTTCCTAGAGTCTCGATTCGATGAGTCCTACCAGGTCGGCCGGTCGCTCGGCAACCGCAATGTCGCACTCGCGGAAGGCCGCCATCTTCTCGGCAGCCGTACCCTCGGACCCCGAGATAATGGCCCCGGCGTGCCCCATACGGCGCCCCGGTGGCGCTGTCTGTCCCGCGATGAAACCGACGACCGGCTTCGACATGTGGTCGCGCACAAAGGCGGCTGCCACCTGTTCGTCCGTGCCCCCGATCTCACCGATCATAGCCACGGCGCTGGTACCCGGGTCGTCCTCGAACGCTCTGAGGCAGTCCACGAAATCGGTTCCGATCAGCGGATCTCCACCGATTCCGACGCAGGTGGACTGGCCTATGCCGTGTCGGGTGAGCTGGAAGATGACCTCATAGGTCAGTGTGCCAGACCGACTCACGATTCCCACAGGCCCCGGAGCCACTATCTGGCCCGGCAGGATGCCGATCTTCCCAATCCCAGGCGCGATCAAGCCAGGACAATTCGGACCGATCAGACGGGCCCCCTTCTCGCGGACGTAGGGCAAAGCAGTCATCATGTCCGCGACCGGAACGCCCTCGGTGATGCACACGATGAGGTCCACTCCCGCATCGGCGGCCTCGAAGATCGCGCTGGATGCGAACGCCGCCGGGACGTAGATCACGCTCGCGTTCGCCCCCGTTTCCTCCACCGCTTCGGCCACCGTATCAAAGACCGGAACCGAGCCGTCAAACACCTGGCCGCCCTTCCCGGGGGTCACCCCGGCCACGACTTTCGTCCCGTACTCAATCATCTGGCGCGTGTGGAAGGAACCGTCGCGTCCCGTGATCCCCTGCACGACCAGGCTGGTATTACCGTCGATGAATATGCTCATTCCTGAAAATCCTCTTGCGGTCAGTGCTGATTCCCGGTTCGCCTACTTCGACGTTCCCGCCGCGAGCGCTACCGCCCGCTTCACTACCTCGTCCATGTCGGTCATGGCCTCAAAGCCGTATTCCTTCAGGATCTCTACCGCGACGTCCTCGTTGGTCCCCGTGAGGCGGATTGCGATCGGAAGTCCTACGTCGATCCGACGCGTTGCCTCGACGATCCCGTTGGCCACGTCGTCACACCTCGTGATGCCGCCGAAGATATTGAACAGAATGGACTTGACATTCGGATCGGAGGTGATGATCTCAAAGGCAGTGACTACCTTATCCGGATTGGATGAGCCCCCGATATCCAAGAAATTCGCGGGCTCCCCACCGTAGTGTTTCACCAGGTCCATCGTGGCCATCGCCAACCCGGCACCGTTTACGCAGCAGCCGACGTCGCCGTCCAGCTGGATGTAGCTCAGGCCCGCCTCGCGCGCCTTGCGCTCGGCCGGGTCCTCGGCCGCCTCATCCCGCATGGCCTCCACATCGGGAATCCTGAATAGCGCGTTGTCGTCGACGTTCATCTTGGCATCGATGGCCTTGACCTCTCCCCCCGGGGTAGAGATCAGCGGGTTGATCTCGGCCAGCGTGCAGCCCGCAGCGCGGTAGGCCTCGTAGAGCTGCGAGATGATCCGGGCCGCCTGCCTGGCGAGCTTCGCGTCCGAGTACAGGCCGTACGCGAGGGCCGAGGCCTGGTGCGGCAGCAGTCCGTACCGGGCATCCACCGCCAGTTTCTGTATGGCTTCCGGATTGGTCGCGGCCACTTCCTCAATGTCGATTCCTCCCTCGGAGGAGACCATGATGACATCGCTCTGGGAACCACGGTCCATCACGATTCCCAGGTAGGCTTCCGTGTCGATGTCCTCCGCAGGAGTCACCAGGACCTTTTCCACCGTGAGTCCCTTGATCTTCATCCCGAGGATCGCGCCCGCCTTCTCCCGCGCGTCAGCCGCGTCCTCCGCCAACTTGACCCCTCCGGCCTTCCCACGTCCGCCGGCGTGGACCTGTGCCTTCACCACGACCATGCCCCCGTACCCGGCGGCGATTCGCTCCGCCTCGTCCGGTGTCGTGGCTACCTCACCCGGCGGAACCGGAACTCCGTGGGCGCGAAGGATTTCCTTGGCTTGATATTCGTGGATATTCATGACTGCCTTTGCCGTCTTGTGTTTACTCAAAGCCGCCGGACGGAATACGATCCGGCGTGACGGTCGTTCCCGACGTACCGGCCAGACCGGCCGGTCCCTCGTGCAAAGCCGCGATGATCGCGCGCTCTCCCCCACCTTCGACGAAATGCAGAGCGGCCTCCACCTTCGGACCCATGCTCCCGGCCCCCAACGCTCCGGACTCGACGAGACCACGTGCCTCCGAGGCCGTCAGCCTGGACAGGAGGCGGGCATCGTCGGTGCCCCAGCCCTCATAGACACCATCGACGTCCGTGAGGATCAGGAGCACGGCCGCGCCGATCTCGTGGCCCAACAAGGCGGCGGCCCGGTCTTTGTCCACCACCGCGTCCACACCCTCCACGCCCAGTTGCGGGTCTACGTAGACCGGGATGCCGCCCCCGCCGGCAGCGATGACGATGTCACCCCTGGCCACGAGCTCCGCCACCATCCTGGACTCGCGAATCTCGACCGGTACCGGGCTGGGAACCCTTCGCCTCAGATTGCCCCGCGAGTCCGCCTCGATCCTGAGACCTTCCTCCCGCAGCTCGTCGGCCACTCCCGGTCGAATTCCCCGGCCGATGAACTTCGTCGGCTGGCGCATTGACGGATCATCGGGGTCTACGAGCGACTGGGTGATCAGGGTCACCACCCGGCGGTCGCTGCCAGCAACCAGGAGAGCATTCTGCAGCGACTGCTGAATCATATAGCCGATCCAGCCCGCCGTGGCGGCGACCAACACGCCTAGCGGCAGCTGCTCCACTCTAGAGCGCGCCACCTCGTTCCGCCTCAATTCGTCACCGACCTGCGGCCCGTTGCCATGAACGACCGCGATCTTCCAACCCTGCAAGGCCAGGTCAACGATCGGCTCCATGCTCTCCCGGGTGTGCCGGAATTGGTTTTCCACCGTGGCCGATTCGCCGGCTGGCGAGAGAGCGTTTCCCCCGATGGCTACGATCACCGACCGACCCAGTGCACTCATGGACGATTCACCTTCCGGCCAGCTCTGGAACGGATACGCCTTCGCCTGCGAGGTATCCGGCTACTTCATCGCGAATGCTTCGCAGCCCCGCCACGGACTCCGCTTCGAATCGGATGACGATGACGGGCTGCGTGTTGCTCGCCCTTATCAGGGCCCAACCGTCATCGAACTCGATCCGGGCGCCATCGATGTCGTTTACCGGGTGACTGGCCCGGTAATGCTCCACCGCCCGGTCGACCACGTCGAACTTCAGGTCTTCTGCGCAGTCAACCCTGAGCTCCGGGGTAGACGGGTAGGCTGGAATAGCGGACGCCATCTCGGAAAACGGCTTTCCGCTCCTCTGCACGAGTCCGGCCAGTCGGGCCGCCGCGTAGATCGCGTCGTCGAACCCGAAGAAGTTGTCAGCAAAACATATATGCCCACTCATCTCACCTGCGATAGGAGATCCGGATTCCTTCATTCGCTCCTTGATGAGAGAATGTCCCGTCTTCCACATGACGGGAACGCCACCCGCCCGGGCGATCAACTCCGGCAGGGCCTTAGAGCACTTCACATCGAAGACGATTTCGGCGCCCGGATACCGGGGCAGCGCGTCCAGCGCATACAGGAGCAGCAGATGATCGCCCCGGATGATCCCGCCGGTCTCGGTTACCGCGCCGATTCGGTCCGCGTCCCCGTCAAGGCCGACCCCGAGATCCGCTCCCGTCGCCTTCACTCGCGCGATCAGATCGACCACGTTCTTGTCCACCGTCGGGTCAGGGTGGTGGTTGGGAAATGACCCATCGGACTCGCAGTACAGGCAGTCCACCTCGATGCCGGCCAACTCCAAGGCCAGGGGCGCGATCACGGAGCCGGTACCGTTCCCGCAGTCCAGGACCATCTTCACGGGCCCCTCTACCGTGGCTCGCCGGCCTATTTCCTCGGCGTATCGCTCAAGGATTTCCTGGCGCTCCGTTCTCCCTGCACCGTCCACGTAGCGATCCGCCTCGACCAGTTCCCGCAGATCCTGGATCGCCGCTCCGTACAAGGCGCGGTCACCCGCGATCATCTTGATACCGTTGTACTCGGGAGGATTGTGCGACCCGGTGATCTGGATTCCTCCATCCGTGTCCCATACGTCGGCCGCGTAGTAGAGGGCCGGCGTCGGAACCGTCCCCACGAGACGGACATCGGCCCCGGCAGCGTTCAGGCCTGCGGCAAGGGCATCCGCCAGCTCCGGGGAACTCGGCCGGTTGTCGTAGCCGACAGCCACGACGGGCCGATCGACCTGTCGTCTGAGCCGCGTAGCGTACGCGCGCCCCACGGCCTCGGTGACCTCGGCCGTCAGGTCATCCCCTACGATTCCCCGAATGTCGTACTCTCTGAAGATGGTGCTTGATACGTTCATTGGGACCTGTGAGTAAGAGAATCCACTTTTCAACGAGCGCCCCGTCGGCCGCCGGCATCGGCGGGACGGGGCGGGGTCCAGGGCGACTACTCGATGCCGTCAGTCCGTGTTCGTCTCGGTCACTCCTACGGGCGCAGCGGGCCGCGAGAGTGGGGCGACCTGCCGCGGGGCGAGATCCGCCCCCGCGTGCTCCGCCACCCGGATCGCCCTTCCCGGGAAGAGACCGGCGACCAGGATCACCACAGCCGCAGCGACCGCGGCAAGACGGAAGGCGGCCCCGGGCGCGGCGGGAAGCGCAGCTCCCTGCGGAGCGTCCTCGAAGTACATCTTCCAGATGACCCGGAGGTAGTAATAGTAGGACACGAAACTCGTGACGACGAGGACGACGGCCAACGTGACGTGGCCGGCCTCGACGGCTGCGAGGAGCAGGTACAGCTTCCCGATGAAGCCACCGGTCGGCGGGAACCCTGCCAGGGAGAGAAGAAACACGACGAACAGCGCCCCCAGCAAAGGTCGCCGCCACCCAAGGCCCCTGTAGTCAGCGAGACCACCTCGCGAGTCCTCAGCACCGGCCACCACTCCCACCACCGCAAACGCGCCAAGCGTCATCACGGCATAGACAGCCAGGTACAGCAACGCCGCGGAACGGCCCGACTCACTGCCCACCGTCACTCCGACCAGGAGATAGCCGGCATGTGCGATCGAGGAGTAGGCCAACATCCGCTTCACGTTGTCCTCTGTCAGCGCAATCAGGTTCGGGACCACCATCGTCAGCACGGCGAGCCACCATAGAACGCCGGTCCAGATCGACGCCGCCGGGGCCAGCTCCACCGTGACGATGCGCAGGAGGGCGGCGAACCCGGCCGCCTTCACGCCGGCCGCCATATAGCCGGTGACCGGTGTCGGGGCTCCCTCGTAGACATCCGGTGTCCACATGTGGAACGGAACAGCCGAGATCTTGAAGGCAAAACCGATCAACACCAGGGCCACACCTGCATAGAGCAAGACGTTGCCCTCCGCGACCCCTCGCGCGACTTCGGAGGTCACGAGCGCCAGGTTCGTGCTGCCCGTCGCCCCGAACAGGAGTGCAATCCCATAGAGCAGGAACCCGCTGGCGAAAGCACCCATGAGGAAGTACTTGAGGGCGCCCTCGGCCGACCTGGGATCTCTCCGGTTGAATCCTGTCAGGACGTACACGGCGAGGGACATCAACTCGATGGCGACGAACACCACGATGAGATCGCGGGAACCCGCGAGGAGCATCATCCCCACGGCTGCCATCAACATGAGGAAGTAGAACTCACCTACATCCAGGCTCTCCCGCCGCAGGTAGTCGAAGGAGAACAGGAGGCCCAGGACCGTCGCTCCGAGAATCACGAAATTGGTCGCCACCCGAAACGAGTCCATGGCGATCATGCCGCTGCGCACCGACACCTCGAACTCCAACAGGTACCCGTTGGCCACGAGAGCCAGCAGCACGCCGGCTACGGCCGTCCAACGGACCCAGGCGCGACTCGGCCCCGAGCGGTCACCGCGCTGGAAAACGTCGAGGGTCAGGACCAGGAGACCCGTCGCAGCGAGGATCACTTCCGGTAGAAGCGCCCATAGGTAGTCGATCGGAGAGCTGAAGTCCAGGATCACCTATCTATCCCCTCTGTCTACTCGTCGAGTCCGAGGATCGGCATGCGATCGAAGCGTGTGTCGGATACGCCCATCGCCGCCGGTGCGGAAACGGCTCGCTGCTCAATCTGGTCGATCAACGCGTCCACCGACGCGGCCGTCCGCGAGAGGAATGGCTGCGGGTACACACCGATCAGCACGATCATGATGAGTGCGGGCGCCAGGACCAGGCGCTCGCGAGTTCCGATGTCCGTGAGGGCCCGGTTCTCTTCCTTGTCGACCTCGCCGTAGAGCATCCTCTGGACCATCGGGAGCATGTACGCTGCGGCGAAAATCACGCCCGTCGCGGCGATGAACGCCGCCACCGGGTACTTCTGGAACGTCCCGATGAGGATCAGGAACTCGCCGATGAAACCGTTCGTTCCCGGAAGCCCGATCGAGCTAAGGGCTACGAGGAGGAAGGCCGCGGCGAACACGGGCATGACCTTGGCCACTCCACCGAAGTCCGCGATCAGGCGCGTGTGACGTCGCTCGTACAGCATTCCGATGAGAAGGAACAGGGCGCCCGTGGAGATGCCGTGATTCACCATCTGGAGAATCCCACCCTGGATTCCCAGCGTGGTCAGGGAGAACAGGCCCATCATCACGAAGCCCAGGTGGGCGATCGAAGTATACGCCACCAGCTTCTTGGCATCCGGCTGCACCGCGGCCACCCACGCTCCATACGTAATCCCGATCAAGCTGAGAACCAGGATCGTGCCCACGACGGCCGAACTGGTAGCCGCATGCGAGAAGAAAGGCATGGCGAACCGGAGGAATCCGTAGGTGCCCATCTTCAGGAGCACTCCGGCCAGGATCACCGAACCGGCGGTCGGGGCCTCGACGTGCGCGTCCGGTAGCCAAGTATGGAACGGGAACAGCGGCACCTTGATCGCGAAGGCGAGCGCGAACGCCCCGAACAGTACGAACTGCAGGTCCCGGGCGATCGGGAGCTGTACAAGGTCGTTGTACGCGAAGGTGATCACGCCGAACTGGCGATAGTACAGAGACACGATCACTACGATCGCGACCAGCATGAGCAGGGACCCGATGGCCGTGAACAGGAAGAACTTCACCGCTGCGTAGATCTTGCGTTTCCCACCCCACACTCCGATGAGAAAGTACATCGGAATGAGCATGATCTCCCAGAAGAGGAAGAACAGGAACAGATCCAGGGACACGAAGACCCCGATCATGGCAGCCAGCAGAAGGAGGAGCATGGAGTAGTACGCACGCTGCTTCTGCTGGATGTAGGTGTATGACCCCAGGATCGCGAGGGGGGTAATGAACGTGGTGAGGAGCACCATCAGAAGTGAGATGCCGTCCATACCGACCGTATATCCGATCCCCCACGCCTCGATCCACGGCACCGAGACGTAGTTCTGTATGGCGGCCGTCCCGGAACGGAACGTCCAGAACAGCGGGAGCGAGACCAGAAACGCGACCACGCTCGTAAACATCGCCACGTGCCGGGACTGCTCCTCGCGCACGATCAGGCACGCCGCCGATCCTGCGAGGGGCAGGATCAGCAACACGCTCAAAACCCAGTGGCTCTCGAAGAAATTGTTCAACGCTCTATTCGCTTGCTGGGTTCGTCACAGCAGGAGCAGCGCCAGGATCAGCACCACGCCCGTCACGAACCAGAACATGTAGCCGGCTACCCGACCCGTCTGGAACAGGCTTCCCACCCATCCCGTCATTCGAGTTCCGGAGGCCAGCGCGTTCAACGTGCCGTCGATAAGGCCGTCATCCACGATCCGCCAGCACCCACGCCACAGGGCGAGGAGCGGGCGGATGATCACTCGATCGTACAACTCGTCGACATACCACTTGTTGTACAGGATGCCCGCGAAACCGATTGGCGCCTCGGATTCCGCCGCCGGTTGGTAGCGCCGGTGGACCAGGGCGCGGAACGTCAGGATCACCACGAACAACGCCAGGATCGTCGAGGCGATGGCCCACACGGCCTCGCCTCCGCCGAGAGGCGACTCGTGAGCCTGCTGGAATCCGTGCTCCGACATGACGTGCCTGGCCGGCTCCATCACGGGTTCGAGCCAGTGGTGGAGCGTGTCCACCGCCGGCAGTACAGGAAGGGCCTCCGGGATCTGAACCCACCCGCCGACCACCGACAGAGCGGCCAGGATGGCCAGTGGTACCCACATCACCGCCGGCACTTCGCGGATGTGCGGCTTCGCATCCGCCCCGCTGCGATTCTCCCCGTGAAAGGTCAGGACCATCAAACGCGTCATGTAGGCGGCGGTGAGTATGGCCGTGAGGATCGATACGACCCACAGGACCACGTAGCCGTACGAGCCGGCGCTCCAGATGATCTCGTCCTTCGAGAAGAACCCGGCAAACGGGAAGATGCCCGCGATCGCGACCGTGCCGATCCACATGGTGGCCCAAGTGATCGGCATCATGTTCTTCAGACCGCCGTGATTCCGCATGTCGTTCGGGTCGTCGTGCCGGTGCACCTCGTGAAACGCGTGGTGCATCGCGTGAATCACCGCACCGGAGCCCAGGAACAGAAGGGCCTTGAAGAACGCGTGCGTCATCAGGTGAAACACGCCCGCCGTGAAGGCGCCCACACCCACCGCAAGGAACATGTATCCCAGCTGGGACACGGTGCTGTACGCGAGCACCTTCTTGATGTCGTTCTGCTGCGTGGCGATCGTCGCGGCGAACAGGGCAGTTCCGGCGCCGACCGCAGCCACGATCGCTTGCGAGACGGGAGCCATCGCGAACAGCACCCCGGACCGCGCCACCATGTAGACTCCCGCCGTCACCATCGTCGCGGCGTGGATCAACGCCGACACCGGCGTAGGACCGGCCATCGCATCGGGAAGCCACACGTACAGCGGGATCTGAGCCGACTTGCCGGTCGCACCGAGGAATAGAAGCAGCGTGATCAACGTGGCGACGCCGCCCCCAAACACCAGCGTCTCGGGCGCCGCCGCGAACACCTCACCGAAGTTGAGGGTCCCGAAGTGCGTGAATATCAGGAACATCGCGACCAGGAACCCGAAGTCCCCGATCCGGTTGACGATGAACGCCTTCTTCCCCGCCGAGGCGAACTCCCGGTTCTCGTACCAGAACCCGATCAGCAGGTAGGAGCACAGCCCGACCCCTTCCCAGCCGACGAACATGATCGGGAAGTTCGCGCCCATCACGAGGATAAGCATGAAGAACACGAACAGGTTCAGGTATGCGAAATACCGCGAATACCCTGGATCATCCCGCATGTATCCGATGCTGTATACGTGGATCACAGAAGACACTCCGGTGACCACCAGCATCATGAGGATGGACAGCTGGTCAAACTGCAGATCGACACCGACCGACAGGTCGCCGACCGCCATCCATGTCCACAGTGACACCACCGCTGGATCGTGCGGCATTGCGCCACGCATGGCCAGGAAATTGGCCGCCACAATGGCGAAGGCCCCGATGATGGCCAGCGGCCCGACGATACTGGGGACGCGCTTATTGTCGCGCCACATGAACGCCCCGAGACCGTTGATCACGAACCCCACGAGGGGAAGCAGAAGAATCAGTCCCGGAAGAACCGGGTGATAACCGGCCTCGGCATGCTGCACGACCCGGAGGAACGACTCGAGAAGATTCACCATTTCAGCAGATTAAAGCGATCGACATCCACGAGCTCGTAGTGCCGGAAGATGGCGATGATGATGGCCAGTCCGACCGCGGCTTCCGCGGCCGCTACGGCCATGACGAAGAACACGAACACCTGCGCCTCGATCCCCAGCGATCTGGAGAACACGACGAGGGTCAGGTTCACCGAATTGAGCATCAGCTCGATACACAAGAACATGATGATCGCGTTGCGCCGAAGCAGCACGCCGGCCGTCCCGATGGCGAACAGGAGCGCGCCGAGTATCAGCGTATAGGTTTCGATATCCATTCCCTACTCACGGTGCCTTTCGGCGCGCCAGCACGATGGCCCCGACTATGGCCACCAGCAGCAGGAGCGAAGTGATTTCGAACGGGACCAGATAGCTCCGGAACATCGGGTCGGCCACCACACCGACCGCGCCGCGCGACTGCAACATCGCATCCATGGTGGCCTGTCCCATTCCGCCCGCCATCGACGTGGCGTGCCCGCCTCTCAGCATGACGAAAAGCAGAGCGAACAAGGCGCCGGCGACCGCTATGCCAAGCATGCGATACACGGGCCCCCGCAGGTCGGTCTTCTCCGTACGCCCGAGATTCAGGAGCATGATGACAAACAGGAAAAGAACCAGGATGGCCCCTGCGTACACGATCAGGTTCACCGCCGCGATGAAATGCGCGTCCAGCAGGACGAAGATCCCCGACAGCGCAAAGAAGGCCATGACAAGATACAGCAGGCTCGCCAGAGGATTCCGCGCAAACACCATGGCGGTGGCCCCACCAATCGCCATGACGGCGAACAACACGAAGAAAAAGTCTAGAATCATTCGGACGATGGGTCAGCGGGATCCCACAGCGCCGTGACCGGATGGTCGTTCTCGCACAGACGAGCCAGGTCGTAGACCCAGCGCTCCCGGCTGTACTCGGCGTTTTCGTAATGAACCCCTAAGTGAATCGCCTCGACGGGGCACACTTCCTGGCAGAAGCCGCAGAAGATGCAACGGAACTCGTCGATCTCGTAGACCGCCGCGTACCGCTCCCCGTTTTCGTCCTCCGCCGGTATCAGTTTGATGCAGTTTACCGGGCACACGGTCGGACACAGGCCGCAGCCTACGCACTTGGCCCGGCCGTCCTCATGAACCGCCATGCGGTGCGTACCGCGCCAGCGCGGTCCGAGCTCCCATTTTTCATCGGGATACTGCTGAGTCGGCTTGTCCGCGTGCATGAAGTGCCTGAACGTGATGCCGAGCCCTTTGCTGATGGCCCGCACGTACGAGGCCTCGCTCTCTGGCCGCTGGACGATCCTCACTTCACCCGGCATGTCAGTCTCCCTCGCTCGCGGTCGCCGGCATAGCAGCGGTGGCCGTTGCCCGCGTCTTTGCCGTCGCCCCGCGAACCAGGCGACCACGATCGATCACGTACAGGAACATCAGCATGAGCACGAGATTGATGCCGAACAGACTGGCCGAGAAGCCCAGCCCAACTGCGACGCCGGCGGAATCGAGGGCGACGATGGCTACGGCCATCAGCATGATGTAGACCATGAGGGCAGGTATGAACACCTTCCACCCCAGGTCCATCAGCTGATCGTATCGGAACCTGGGGATCGTCCAGCGGACGAACATGAAGAACGCCACGAAGAACACCGTCTTGGCGGTAAACGCCAGCAGCGTCAGCAGAGTCTTCCACCAGGCCGGGTCGCCGATGACGGTACCATCGGCCAGCACGCGGATGTTGTCTCCTTGCCAGAACGGAATGTCCCAACCGCCGAGGAAGAACACCGAGATCAAGGCTCCGGTGGTGATCAGGTGGAAATACTCACCAAGAAAGAACATGCCGAACTTCATGGACGAGTATTCCGTGTGATAGCCCCCGACGATCTCGGCCTCCGCTTCGGGTAGATCGAACGGAACCCGATTCGTTTCCGCCAGCCCCGAGACCATGAAGAAGAACCCGGAGAGAGTCAGGGGAAGTATGAACCACATGCCGTACGTCGCCGGGCCGGCGCCGAAGGACTGCTGCATCGACACGAGAACGGGCATCTCGACGTTGCCCGCTAGCATCAAGACCGGAACCAGGCTCATGGCCAGCCCGATCTCGTAGCTGATCATCTGGGCCGAGCCACGCAATCCCCCGAGAAACGAGTACTTGCTGTTCGACGACCAGCCGGCCATCACCACCCCGTACACGGCCAGGGAAGCGATCGCCAGCACGTAGAGGAAACCCACCGGAACATCGGCGACGATCATGTCCACGCGACCCCAACGTGTCGGCAACGGGGACCCTAGCGGAATGACCCCGAACAGAACCGTGGCGGGAAACAGCGCAAGAGCCGGGGCCAGCATGAAGAACTTCTTGTGCGCGGCCCCCGGCGTGACCTCTTCCTTGAGAATGAACTTGAGGCCATCCGCCATGACCTGGAGGATTCCCAGCGGACCGACGCGGTTGGGGCCGCTCCTGTCCTGCATGAAGCCGGCGACTTTCCGTTCCATGTACGTCGCCAGCGCAACGCCGAGCAGCAGCAGGACGAAGAAGACGATGGTCTTCAGAATCGTGGCGACGACGAAGGCCGTGCCGGTGACCGCCTCCATTCTTCCCCCTATTCCGCGGCGACGGCCGGCTGCCCGGCCTCGCTGAGAAGTTCACCTCTAAGACCGAGACCTGCCCAGGTCATGCCCTCCATTCCGGGCGTCCCCTCCGACATCGCAGAGAACGCATCCTCTATCTCCCGCACTCCAATTCCGGCATCCAGGTGTTCCAGCAGGCGGCTGAGGAACATCCAGGCAGGCCGTGCAACACCGGGTGCCCTGAGCGCCCGGTGGAATCGCTGGACGCGGCCTTCGTAATTGACGAAGGTGCCGTCCGTCTCCGGCACGGTAGCCGCCGGGAGGATCGCCGTGGCGTTGTGGGCAGCCGGGACCAGGTGCGACCCGATGTAGAGGAAGAAGCCCGCGTTCGCCCCGTATCCTGCCGGCGCTCCCGCGAGGGCGTCTCCGACCACGACCAGCGTGGCACCGTCCGGCACTTCCGGCAGCCCATCCGACCGCCTGAACTCATGCAGCCCGGCACCCGCTGCGTTCGGAGCCCGTTCCGCCCGCAACTTGAGCTTCGGAAATCCGGTCAGCGTGACCTCTTCACCCTGCTCGACCTGGAATGTCCCGCCTCGGATACCGAGACTCTCCAGCAACGCGCGCGCGTAGAACAGAGTCTCGTTGGAGACACCGGCCGAGACGAGAGCAAGCCCACTGGAGTCACCCAGCCGTTCGCTCACCCAGGTCAGCGCTTCGTTCCAAC
This sequence comes from uncultured Gemmatimonadota bacterium, assembly GCA_964458875.1. Taxonomy (GTDB): domain Bacteria; phylum Gemmatimonadota; class Gemmatimonadetes; order Palauibacterales; family Palauibacteraceae; genus Benthicola. The sequence continues at coordinate 6,630 of CAYWLF010000007.1, read as the reverse complement.
TGGCGGGCTCGAGTTCCCCCTGCTGCCTGACCATAGGAGCTTCGGCTCGTACCCCACGGTTCGCCATGACCAGGCTACGGCGACCATGATCGCACATCCAGTAGGAATTGACGTCCGGGTTCAGTCGCGGCTTGGTGCGGACGACCTGGTTCTCCTTGACGTTGATTTCGATGTTACACCCGGTCGAGCATCCCGGGCATATGCCGGGCGCCGAATCCATGTCCCAGGCCCTGGCCTTGAACACGAAGTCCTCGTGAACCAGCGCTCCCACCGGACACACGTCCACGATGTTGCCGCGGAACGCATGGTCGAGGTCCTTGCCGGGGAACGTGTCGATGTACGCCTTGTAGCCTCGCTGGGCCACTACCAGGGCGTTGTCTCCCGCAATGTCCTCCATGAACCGCACGCACCGCGTGCACACGATGCAGCGGTCGCCGAAATAGAGAATGTCCTCGGCTACTCGGTCCCGGCCGAGGACCATCTTCGCCTCGGCATAGCGACTGCGCAGCTGGCCCGTCTCGAAGGCATAGTCCTGGAGCATGCACTGCCCCGCCGCATCGCAGATCGGGCAATCCAGGGGATGATTCAGCAGCAGGAACTCGATCACCGACTTACGGGCCGTTTCCGCCGTCTCGCTCGTCGTGTGTACGACCATCCCCTCCCCGGCTGGGAACACACAGGATGGCTGGAGCTTGGGCTGCCCCTCGATCTCCACCAGGCACATGCGGCACTGCGCCGGGCGGCTCGGGATGCCGGGATGGTAGCAGTAGTGCGGCACAACGACGCCGGCATGCTCCGCAGCGTGCAGAAGCGTGGTTCCCGCCTCGACCGAGACCTCGACACCGTCGATGGTCAGTGTGATGTGATTCGCTACGTCGCTCATCCTTCGGCGATCCCTCGATATGGCTCGAGTCTCAACGCTTGATCAGCGCCTCGTATTCGTCTCTGAACTTGTCCAGCGAGGAGAGGAGCGGGAAGACGACGCTGTCGGCCAGTGGGCAGATCGTACGTCCCGTCATCTGCTCACACAGGTGGTACAGGGTGTCCAGGTCCGCGACCGTTCCCTCCCCTTCCTCGATGCGGTGTAGAATCCTGGCGGTCCAGGACGTACCCTCCCGGCACTGGACACACTGGCCGCATGATTCGTGTGCGTAGAACTGGGCGATCCTGCGCATCGCCTGAACGATGTTCGTGTCCTCGTTCATCACGATTGGGGAGGCCGTACCCAGCGAACTCCCGGCCGCCGCCATCCCCTCGTAGCAACCCGAGCAATCCAACTCATCAGCCGTCAGCATCGCGGTCGACGACCCACCCGGGATCACGGCCTTGATCTTCCGTCCATTCGGGGCCCCGCCGCATACCTCGTAGATCACGTCACGGAGATTCACCCCCATAGGGAGCTCGTACGTGCCCGGCCGTTCGAGGTGGCCTGAGCAACACCACAGCTTGGTGCCCGGGCTCTTCTCGGTTCCCCACTGCCGGTACCAGTCGGCGCCTTCGGCCACGATCATCGGTACCGCAGCCAGCGTTTCCACGTTGTTTACCGTGGAAGGCCGGCCAAACGCTCCCGACTGGGCCGGGAACGGAGGCTTGATCCAGGGCTCTGCGCGGCCCCCCATGAGCGAGCTCATGAGGCCCGTCTCCTCGCCCGCGATGTACGCGCCCGCACCGAGATGGACGGTCACATCGCAGTTCCAGCCGCTACCGAGGATGTCCTCTCCCACGTAGCCGCCCTCGTAGGCTTCGACGACGGAATCCCGCAGGATGGCGCTGAACGGAAAGAACTCGCCACGGACGTAGATATAGACGTGCTCCGCCCGGATCGCCCTCGCCGCGATGAGACATCCCTCGATCAGGAGGTGGGGCACCCAGCGCAGGATCTCCCGATCCTTGAACGCCCCGGGTTCGCTCTCGTCCGCGTTACAGCAGAGGTAGTGCGGCCCCGTCGGCTCCTGCGGCATGAAGCTCCATTTCACGCCCGTGGGAAAACCGGCTCCTCCTCGGCCTCTGAGTCCGGAGTTCTTGACCACCTCGGTGATCTCTCCGGGCTCCATCTCCAGGGCCTTCGGGAGGGACGCATAACCACCCAGCTCCTTCCAACCGGCGAGGGTGCGCGCCTTCTCGTCTCCAAAGCGTCGGGAGAGCAGCGTGACTGTTTCCAGGTCGTGGCTGTACGGGTAACCCATCGGTTGTCGCCCGCCTAGTCCAGTTCGTCCAAAATCGCCGGAACCTGGTCCGGCGACACGTTTTCGAAATAGCGGTCGTTCACCTGAACCGCCGTGGCAAAACCGCACGCACCGAGACACTCGGCCTCGATCACGGTGAACTTGCCATCCTCGGAAATCTCGCCCGCCCGGGTTCCGGTCTCCGAGAGGAATCGCTCGAACACTTCCTCCGCCTCGTCAAGGTGGCAGGAGATGCACGTGCACACCTGGATCAGGTGCCGACCGACAGGGTGCTTGTTGTACATCGTGTAGAACGTGGCCACCGAGCGGACGTAGGCGGGAGTGAGATCCAGCGCAGCCGCGACTTCCTCCATGCTCTGGTCCGAGACCCAGCCGTTCCGTTCCTGGGCGTAACCGAGCATCGGCAGCAGTGCCGCCCGCTTCTCCGGATAGCGACTCAGTACCTTCTCCAGGCGATCGCGGCCCTCTTCATCGTCGAACAACCGCTCAACGGGCCTGATATCCGCCACCTGGAAGGGCTGCGAACTCGCGGCCGCCGGGTGCAGGGGTTTCTTCACTTGATCTCCGGTATCAGTCATCGGTCGATCTCGCCCAGCACGATGTCGATCGACGCGTTTGCCGTGATGACATCCGAAACGAGTCCGCCCTCTACCAGGTGAGGCAGCGCGGCGAGGTTCACGAACGAGGGACCCCGGAAACGGCAGCGCACCGGCTTGGAGCCCCCGTCGGAGATGAGCCCGAACCCGAGCTCACCCTTCGTGGCTTCGATCGAATACCAGACGTCTCCGGCCGGCACCTGGACGCCCTCCATGACCAGTTTGAAGTGCGAGATCATCGCGTCGATGGATGACATGGCCTCGCTCTTGTCCGGCAAGATGACAGCCGGGTCCTGGACGTTGATGGGGCCGCCCGGCACCTGCTCCAGCGCCTGTTCGATAATCCGGATGCTCTGGCGCATCTCCTCCAGGCGGACCAGGTAGCGATCGTAGGTGTCACCGACGACGCCCACGGGCACGTCGAAGTCGTATTCCTCGTACCCGAGGTAGGGACGAGCCTTGCGCACATCGTAGGCGATTCCGCTACCCCGTAGGTTCGGGCCCGTTAGCCCCAGAGCCAGCGCGGTCTCTCCATCGATCACCCCGACGTCGATCATGCGTGATTGCCAGATCGAGTTCCTGGTGAGCAGTCGCTCGGCCTCGTCGAGGGTCGCCGGCAAACCACGGATGAACTCAGCACAGGCCTCGAACCAGCCTACCGGAAGGTCCGCGAGCATGCCGCCTATGCGGGTCACGGAGGTCGTGATCCGTCCTCCACAGTAGGCCTCGTGGAGATTGTAGATGCGCTCGCGCTCCTGGAACGTGTACAGGAACACGGTCGTGGCCCCGATGTCCATCGCGCCCGTGCCCAGCCACAGGAGGTGGCCGAGGATACGGTTGAGTTCGCTCAGAATCACTCGCACCACACGACAGCGTGGCGTGATCTCGACTCCCAGCAGGCTCTCTACGGCAAGCGCGTAGCCGATGTTGTACAGCATCGGCGAGAGGTAGTCCATGCGGTCCGTGTAGGGCACCACCTGATTCCACTCACGGTACTCGCACGTCTTCTCGAAACCGGTATGGAGGTAGCCGATGTGCGGGATACAGCGAACGACCGTCTCTCCATCGAGCTGCAGGACGAGACGAAGTACCCCGTGAGTCGCCGGGTGCTGCGGTCCCATGTTGATGACCATCTTCTCGCCGGCCAGATAGTCCCTGGGTTCCGCCTCATCCTGATCCGCGGCATCTACGACCGGTACTTCCGCCTCCAGGAGACCGGCCAGCGCGAGTTCCTCGCGAGCGTACACATCCTCCGTCGAGCGATTGAGAGCGCGTCTGACCTGCTCGGATCGGGTGAAGCGACCTCGCAGCGGAAAGTCCTTCCGTAGCGGGAAGCCCTCGTCGTAGTTCTCCGGCATCAGGATCCGCCGAAGGTCCGGGTGGCCCGCGAAATGCACACCGTACATGTCGTAGACTTCGCGCTCGAGCCAGTCAGCAGCCGGGTACAGGTCCACGGAGCTCTCGACGGATAGCTCGGTACGCGGCAGAAGAACCAGCAGACGCAGCATGCGCCCATGCTCCATGGACCACAGCTGGTACCATACCTGGATCACGAGGTCACCCCCGGGATCGGCCCCCATCACGTCGAGCAACAGATCGTAGCCTTGTGCCGCGTCCGTCTTCAGGAAGCCCAGGGCCTCGTGCAATAGCGCCGGCTCGACCGTGACCACCGGAGTACCAACCGGATCCAACCGGACGCCGCGAATCGCTTTCCCGAAACGACTGCGCAACGCCTGAACCGAGGGGCTCTGCTCCGCGTCGGTCGTCGGATCCGCGCCGATCACCAGGTCGGGCAACTGTTGTGTAAGGGCTGAAGACATGACTCAGTCCTGGTGCTCCAGGAGACGCTCGCGGCGATCTCTGGGACGGGAGATGGCCGAGGAACCCTCGACACCGCTGATTCGATTCTGCCTGGTCGAATTTCCGAACGGCTGCGCAACGAGCTCGATGGCTTCCGGTGGCAAATTCGCCTGGCCGACGGCCTGCGGACTCTCTTCCCGGTGGATCGGGTTCGCGAGGGACTCGCCCTTGATCTTCTCCTGGACCATCATCAGGCCATAGAGAAGACTCTCGGGCCGTGGCGGGCAGCCCGGGATGTAGACGTCCACCGGCACGATCTGATCGATTCCCTGAACGATCGTGTAGTTGTCGAACATGCCGCCCGAACTGGCACAGGCTCCCATGGAGATGCACCACTTCGGTTGCGGCATCTGGTCCCAGATCCGACGGAGAATCGGAGCCATCTTATAGGTCACCCGCCCTGCCACGATCATCAGGTCAGCCTGGCGGGGACTGAAAGAAAAGCGCTCGGCGCCGAAGCGCGCTATGTCGTACTTGGAACCGGCCGACGCCATCATCTCGATCGCGCAGCAAGCCGTTCCGAGCGGCATCGGCCACAGCGAATTGCGACGCGACCAGTTGACGACCGCATCGACTTTCGTAATGAGCCACGACGCGGGTGCTCCGGTGTCCACTTCCCCACTCACCGGGTCCACCGTCGGAAGCCTCTTTCGTTCATCGGCCATACGTCAGTCCCACTCCAGCGCACCCTTCTTCCACGCGTAGGCCAACCCTACGCCGAGGACGAAGATGAAGATGAACATCTCGATCAGCCCGAACACGCCCAAATCACGGAATATCACCGCCCAGGGCAGAAAGAAGATCGTCTCGATGTCGAAGACGATGAACAGCATCGCAACGATGTAGAACTTGACCGAATAGCGCTCCCTGGTATCACCCAGGGGATCGATGCCCGACTCGTAGGGCATGGCTTTGACGGTACTGGGCCGGTAGGCGCTCGCAAGATGAGATAGCAGAAGGAACATGCCCGAAGTGAGCAACCCGACAACAAACAGTACCGCGACGCCGACGTATGCCTGCTTCATCGCCTGTCCAGGCCGTTTGTGAAATTGTTCACGAATTGCGCCGAAAATAGCGTGGCCCGCCGGGTAGCGTCAAGCTGGCGAGCGCGGCCACCGCGAACACGCTATTCTGCTGTCATTTCAAGCGTTTCCGGCAGATTGACGAGTATCGATACGGGGCCGAGTGACACAAGAGAGCATGGTGGGCGTTCCCGGACAAGAGGTGGTCGCGGTCGCGACATCCGATGGGCGAATGGTCATCGAGATCCGGGGCCCACGAGCCACCGGCCCACCGGTCGTGTGCCTTCACGGCCTGAGCGCGAACCGTTCGACCTGGCGGCCCGTGGCGAAGCGACTATCCGAGCGCAGACGTGTCGTCCTGGTGGACCTTCTCGGGCGGGGCGAGTCGGACCCTGCCCCCGGAGCCCGATACGATCTGGAGTCCGAGGTTCGGCGCCTGGACCACGTCCTCACAGCCTCGGGCATCGAGCGTCCCGTCCTCGCAGGCCACTCACACGGCGCCGCGATCGCCCTCGCGGCCGCGCACCGTGTGAGCGCCTCTGGCCTGCTGCTCGTCAATCCCGTGACCCCAGGCCTGTCACGCCCGGCCGTGCTGAGCGCTCTGCGAAGCCCTCCGGCCCGGGCCATGTTCGCCCCGGCAGTGAAGCTCTTCCGCCGACCGCTCACGCGCTATATGCTCGTGCGGCGCGTGTTCGCCAACCGAGAGGCCATCCCGGAGGGTCTCGTCGATCGGTACGCCGATCCATATGGGAACCGGGGGAGAGCAGCAGGTCTCGCCCGGATTCTATCCGACTGGGATCCGGCTGAGTTGGAGCACTGGGCGGGCTCGCCAGGAGTGCCGGTCCACGTCATCGCTGGAGCCGAGGATCGACGCATCGGCCCGGACGCCGCTCGGCGGTGGGCCGCCCGGCTTGGGGGCAGCTTCGAGTTGGCTGCCGGTTGTGGGCACTCGGCCCCGGAGGAACG
>CAYWLF010000006.1:0-25144 GCA_964458875.1 uncultured Gemmatimonadota bacterium | reverse complement strand
CGCACCGGCCGCCATGGCAAACGCTCTCGTCTGAAGGCGCATTCGGTTCGTCCTCATTCATGACTGGCACGGTTCGTCTCGATCGCGAAAGCTCTGGCAAAACTAGATGGGCCGAATTGCTGAGGCAACGAAGTCTGGCCGCGTGTCAGGACCGTCGCAACGCGACGGCCACCCTCTTATCGGACGCGATGACCTCGAGTCCTGCCTCCCGCATCGCCGCGACGGCCCCCGATCCCGGCGCGATGATGGCCAGACGCCCCAGCGGACCAAGCGCCCTCGCGAATTCCCGGATTCGATGGGAAGAAGGATCTCCGGCCAACACTGCCGCCCGGCAGCGGCCTGCAAGAACGGGCGCTGTTTCGCCATCGGGGACGACGATCCGGCTGACGTTGACGGACTGACCACCGTGATTCGACGGGATGGCCCCAAGCGACACTACCTCCCATCGCTCGGCCAGCGCCGCGACAGCGTCCACGATCGTCGCGAGCTCGGGCGCCACGAGCAGGTGTCCGCTTCCCCGCGCCAGGTCGAGCACGGCGCCGGCCAGCATGGCCGCCTCCTCGGGAACGGGGACCGTGGGCGTCATGGAAGCGGCCCTGGAGCCACGTGATTCCTGGCGCACCAGGTGCACGGCACCTTCCTCGATCGAGAATCGTGAGTCGCACGCCGGGCAACCGAGAAATCCACGGGTCACCCGATGTCCCAGGGCTTCGTGAACCACGGCCACCATGACCTGGGGCGGCCCGCACTCTGGACAGGCCAGGATCTCGGATAGCTCGAGCAGCATTGCCAGTTCCCGGGCTACGTCAGGAGATGAACTGCGGCGCCGTGACGAGACGCAGGAATTCCTCGCGCGTGCGGTTGTCCGAGCGGAATCGACCACGCACCGCGCTGGTGATCGTCTTGCTGTTCTGTTTCTCCACACCGCGCATCATCATGCACAGGTGGTAGGCCTCGATCACCACGCCGACGCCGGAGGGATCCGCGGCCTTTTGGATGGCGTCTGCGATCTGGTCCGTGAGTCGCTCCTGCACCTGCAGGCGGCGCGCGAACACCTCGACCAGGCGGGGCACCTTGCTGAGTCCCAGGAGCTTGCCGTCCGGAATGTAGGCTACGTGCACCTTGCCGAAGAACGGGAGCATGTGATGCTCGCACAACGAGTACAGCTCGATGTCCTTCACCAGCACCATGTTGTCGTGCTGCTCCATGAACAGGCCGTCGCCGATGGCGTCCTGGACCGTGGAGCGGTATCCGCGGGTGAGCCACATCATCGACTTCTCGACTCGCTCCGGGGTGCCCAGCAGGCTGTGACGATCCGGGTCCTCACCCAGGCGGCGCAGCTGCTCCCGCACGAGGTCGCCGTACGGGACGTTGCTCAGGTCCGGCCGTTCGTTTCCGTCCATCATGGTGTCGTCTCCACCTTGTTCACTGACCCCGATATTCGACCGAGTTGCGGTCCGTCTCCCAGAGGCGCACGGCCACCAGTTCTACGCCCGGAAGACCTCGCTCGAGTCGCCGCCAGATCGCGACGGCCAGGTTCTCGGTCGTCGGAATGATGTCCGCCAGCCAGTCTACGTCCACGTTCAGGTTGGCGTGGTCGACCTGAGACAGGACCTCTCTCTCAAGCAGGAGTTTGAGTCTCTTCAGGTCCATGACGTAGCCGGTCTCGGAATCCACTTCACCTTCGACCGTTACTTCGAGGTCGTAGTTGTGCCCGTGTCCCGAGGGATTGTTGCAGAGGCCGTACGTTTGTTGGTTCTCGTCGTCCGACAGGTCGGGATTGTGGAGTCGGTGTCCGGCGGAAAAGTGCACCCGCCGGGTTACGCGGGCGATCGGCATGATGTCATCCTTTCCGGGCAAAAAAAGGGGCGACCCGCGGATCGCCCCAAAGGCTGACATGAGGGGGTTTTTGTGAGACCCGTCGATTACGGTTCGCTGTTCCTTCCGGTTCTTCGCCTTCCCTCAGGGGCCTGGCGTCCGCCGAAAGACAACAGCTCTCACACCCATGTGTTGGCTCAAAAAACACTCCTCACATCCACCCTTGAGAAACCTAACGGCCGCTTGCAAACCGGTCAAACAGAGCAGCCGGAGCTGGTCCTCCAGGACCTACAGGGCGAGCCAGGCTCCGGTGATCGCGAACCCTACGATCGCTACCGCTCCGGCCAGCAAGGCATACGGGGCCTGGGTCCTCACGTGCTCGATGTGATCGGACGCCGATGCCAGCGACGATACGATCGTGGTGTCGCTGATCGGACTGGCGTGATCTCCGAAGATCCCGCCGGACAGGACGGCGGCGATGAAGGGGGTCGGTGGAAGGCCGAGAGTGAGCGCCACGGGCACAGCCATCGGAAGCATGATCCCGAAGGTGCCCCAACTGCTGCCCGTGGCGAACGCGATTCCGCCAGCCACCAGGAACAGGATTGGAAGGAGGAGGGGCAGCGGAACTCGCCCACCGACGATTCCCGCGACGTATGCGCCCGTTCCCATCTCGACCGTGACCGCCGCGAGGGTGATGGCCAGCAGGAGCACCAGCGCCATGCCCGTCAGGGCCCCGGCTCCCTGCAGACTCGCCCGACTCAGGGCCTCCAGATCGAGCAGGCGCTGCCCCAGTGACAGCACCCACGCGACGCCGATGGCCGCAACGACGGCCCACAGAACGGACGAGGATCCCGATCCGGCCATGATGTCGCCATCGCCCGTCACGTACATCGAGATCGGCATCATCAACACCATCACGGCGATCGGCACGATCATGTTCACGGGACGCAGGGGCATGCCCTCGCGTGGCGGGGGTGCCATGTCCTCTGGATCGGCGAGCGCTACCGAATGATCCCAGTGCAGCTTTCCTTCCGCGGTGCGCTCCTGCGCGGCCTTCATCGGCCCAAGGTCCACCTGCTTGAACGCGCTCACACCTGCCAGGATGAGCGCAGCGATCGCATAGAAGTTCAGCGGGATCGAAGCCACGAGCACGGGCACCGGATCGGCGATGCCCAGGGTGGCCAGGACACCCAGGATGTAGGCGCCCCAGGCGTTGAACGGAATCAGCACGCAGACCGGAGCAGACGTCGAATCGATGAGGTAGGCCAGCTTCTCGCGCGACACCCGGTAACGGTCGAACAGGGGACGGCTGATCGATCCGGCCACCAGCACGGTGATGTTCGACTCGATGAAGATGATGACGCCGAGGAACCACGCCAGGACCTGGGCCTTTCTGCCGTCGTCCACCCAGTGGCGCTCCTCCACCCAGCGCACGAATCCCCGCACTCCCCCGTTCGCCTCTACCAGCGCGATCAGGGCTCCAATCGCGAAGGTGAACATGATGACCCGCGCGTTGCCCGGGTCGGTCACTGTCGTGACCGTGGCGTCCACCGCCCCGGCGAGTCCGGCGATCGGGTTCCAGCCGAGGATGATCGTCCACCCGATCCAGATCCCGGCCGCCAGGGACAGGTACACCTGGCGCGTGTAGATCGCGAGTCCGATCGCGAGCAGCGGCGGCAGTAGAGACAGGGCCCCGAATTCTATGGCTTCCTCCCGTGGCGATGCGTTTGGGTCGCCCTCAAGAAACCGGCTGGCGCCGGGTTCGTCAAACTCGGTCCGGAGACCTATCGGTCACCGTCGGGACACCCAACGGCTGCGCGCATCGTAGAAACGTAGCGGAAGGTCCGCCCCCCGGTTGATCCCTATCCGCGTCGTCGTGACGAGGGAGCCCGGCGGCACGGCCGGACCACTCTCGATCCATACGGGTGGCCCGTCCAGTTGATGTCCCTGGAGGTCTGGCCCTATTCCGAGGGCCTGTGCCAATCGGGCGGGCCCATTCGTCAAATCGTCACGGCCCCGGCGCGCCAGCATGTGCTCCTGGCCCTGCACTGGCTCCAGCGCCCGGATCAGCACGCCGTGCGGACTTCCCTCGGCGTCGGTCACTGCGTTGAAGCACCAGTGAATTCCGTAGTTGAGGTGGACGTAGGCCGTGCCGGGGGGACCGAAGAGACCCTCGTTGCGGCGCGTACGTCCAATGTGGGAAGCGGCGTGTGACGCCGGGTCATTCGGACCCTCGTACGCCTCGGCCTCTACGATCCGCCCGGACGCGTAAGCCCCATCGATCTCTGAAACGAGCAGGGCGCCCAATAGATCCGGCGCGACCACACCGGCGGGACGCGCGAAAAAGGGCGCTGGAAGCGCCCCCTTCGCCCGTCCACTCCCGATCGCCATCGAGTCGCGCGATCCTCTAGCCGTCGCCGGCCTCGCGCTCCGCCCGCCGACCATCGATCACCGCCCGGGCCCTGGCCTTCGGCAGCACACTCTCTATCCGACCGGGCTCGTTGTCGATGACGTCCAGGACTCGATCCCCGAATTCCTCGACGAGCCGTTCGGCAGTGCGCCGTCCGACGCCCTGGTATCCGCGGGCCATCTTCTCGACCATGTCCTTCTGCCCGGAGCTCAGACCGGCCGCTGGAGCCGTCGCGGGCTCAGAGCGAGCCGCCTGGCCTTCTGCCTGCGTGCTCTCCGCTCCAGGGCCGGCGGCCGGGGCTGTCCCCGGTCCGCGGGACCCCGACCCTCTTCGAAAGCGCCCCATGGTGCGGGTCGTCGGTCGCGCCGGGGCCGTGTCCTTCTTCACCTCCGCAGCTACGTCTGTCGTCGGAGCATCGCCCGAATCTACCGGACCCGGCACAACGGTCGGACCGGACGTCGGCTTCGGAGAGCGACGCTTCCGCCCCGTCAGGCGTGTTGGCGCCGCCTCCCGAGAGTTCGGCTCGGCTGACGGGGGGGCCGGCTCCGGGGCCGGGGCTTCGGCAACGGGCGCCTCGACGGAAGCCTCCGGCGAAGCCTCGACCGGACTCGAGCTTTCCACCTCTTCCGCGGGTGTCGCAGTCTCACCCGCGTCTTTCGCGGAGCCCTGCGAACCACGGCCCCTGCGCCCACCGGACCGGTCGCTCCGATCACGCTGCCCGCGAGACCTGCTCTTCTCTTCCGTTGTGTCGTTGCCTGCCGACTCGGGCTGCGGTGTCTTGACGACCGCCTTGCCTCCGCTCACGGCGGAGATCTTGTAGTTGCCCTCACCGGTTCTCTCGAGGTTGATGACCTCCTCGTCGTGCGCCTGGCGAAGAAAACGGGAAAACTTACGGAAGCCGAGGGCCGCTTCGTCAAAGTCGGCGTCCCGTTCGACCATCTGCCGCTTCACCTCGGAGTCACGCACCGAGCCGCTTCGGGCCGCCTTCTCAGCCACCACCGACCGAAGAAGCTCATACGCCGCGCGAAGCCTGTCCTCATCCACCGATGGCGGGGCCTCGCGTGACATGTCGGTCTCACGCGTCTCTCGCGACCGACCCCGTCGCCCTGGCCGGGATTCGGCTTTCGCAGTCCGGGGCCGCTCTTCCCGCCCACGACGCCGACTGCGACTGCCGTCGACTTCCTTCTTCGGAGAGGGCTGGGACACGGTGGCACCCGACGGCGCGGAAGTCGCCGGCGTCGAGCCTCCTCCCGTGTACTCGTCCACGCGCGCGCCGATCGCGACTTCGTACTGACCGTTCGCGGCCTTGTGAAGGTCGAGAATTCCCCGCGACGCGGACTCCGTGAGGAACCGGTTGAACTTGCTGAACCCGATCGATTTCTCGCTGAAGCTCGGGTCGAGTTCAAGCATCACCTGCTTGAACCGGTCCGAACGCATCACGTCGCCACGCTCGGTCATGCGACTGATCGCCTTTGCGGCCAGCTCCCACGGGTCATGCTTCTCGATGTTCTTCATGTCGGAAGCGGACGTGAGGCCCGACAGGGTGTTGTAGCTGTAGTACTCGTCGCAATTCTGAACGAGCAGGTCCGAGCTCGACTCCTGGATCCCCACGCCGATCACGTACTTCCCGTACTCCTTGAGCTTCAGGACGAGGCTTGAGAAGTCGGAGTCTCCCGACAGGAGGATGAAGGTCCCGATCTCGGGCCGGATGAACACGATCTCGAGTGCGTCGATCGCCAGCCGGATGTCGGTGGCGTTCTTCTTGGTGGATCCGTAGGCCGGGGCGAAGATCAGGTCGATCGATGCCTCGGACAGGGATGCGATGTACTGCGGATAGCGGCGCCAGTCCGCGTACGCACGCTGCACCGACACCTTTCCGCGGATGATATCCGAGTCCAACAACTTGCTGAGTTCCTGGCCCAGGTTGGACCGGATTCCCATCGTGACGTTGTCGAAGTCGATCAGGAGTGCTGCGTGCGGTGAATGCGCGTCAGCCGGCGCGGCCGGCCTATGCGGCGCGCGCGTGTAGAGTTCGTTCATTTTCCTCTCTTCTACTGCTCAGTTTTTCCAGCAGAACCCGCCACTCGGGCGGGCGAGAGGCCCTTCGACCTCGCCCCCGGGCTATCCCGGGGGGGATGGTGCGAAGAGTCTCTCCGTCTCGTCAGTCAGCCTTTTCGTCTCGACGGGCCGCCAGTTCGAGCCGCATGCGGCGCGAGATCTCGGCGCGTCGGGAACTGCCCGTCGTGGTCTCCGGCAAGTCCTCCACGAAGTGTACCACGTCCGGCAGCTTGTACTCCGCGAGCGTCGGCCGGCACAGCTCACGAATCTCGTCCTCCGTCACCAGCGCGCCCTCGATCAGGACTACGCAGGCGCACACCAACTCCCCAAGCACCTCATTCGGGACACCGACGACAGCCGCATCTGCGACCGCGGGAAGGGATCGGAGGTGGTCCTCTACTTCTCGCGGATGGACACTGTATCCCCCACGAATAATCAGGTCGCGCTTGCGACCGTCGATCCGAAGATAACCCTCTTCGTCCAGCGTTCCAAGGTCCCCCGTCTTGAACAGGCCGTCCGACGTCATCGCGTCTCGCGTCGCAGCCGGCTGGCGGAAGTACCCGGACATCAGGTTGAAGCCCCGCACGGCGATCTCGCCCTCCGTCCCCACGGGCACCGGATCCTCATCTTCATCGAGGATGTGGACCTCGACTCCGGCGAGTGGGCGGCCCACGGTCCCGGACCGTCTCTCCGGTCTGTCCGTCGGCAACGTCATCGACACCGTGGGGGCGGTCTCGGTGAGGCCGTAGACAATCTCCAGGTTCGGCACGATGCGGGTCCTGATCTGGTCGGCCAGGTCTGAAGAGACGGGTGCTCCAGCGATCACTCCGGCCCGCAGAGACGACAGATCCGCCTCCTCAAAGGCCTCGTCCCGCAACAGCATCACGAACATCGTCGGAACGCCGTGAAGAACCGACGGCCGTTCGGTTTCGATCAGATCGAGCACGCCGGTTGCGTCGAATTTTTCCTGGAGCACCAGACCCGAGCCGGTGACGATCGACGTCAGGAGGGCCACTCCGAGACCGAAGATGTTGAACAGGGGCACGGTGCACAGCGTCCGGTCCGTCTCGGTCATGCCCAGTCCAGCCGCCGTCGCCTCTGCCGTCCGGAGCAGGCTGTCATGCGACTGCACCACGCCCTTGTACTTCGTCGAGGTGCCGGCCGTGAACAGGATGGCGAACGGGTCCGCAGGATCGATCTCCTCCGGGATGAGCGCGTGACCGCGTCCGGCCGACACCAAATCCTCGAACTGGAAGATCCGGTCGTCGTACCACAGGTCTTCCTCACCCGCCGTGACCAGGTACTGGAGGCCCGGGAGTTCGGAGAACAGGGACTCGAACAGTTCCAGGTACTCGACCCCCCCGTATCGCTCCGCGGTCACGACGAGTGCCGCCTCGGTGTTGCGAAGCACGAACTGGAGGTCGCGGGCAGAGTACGCCGGATTGAGAGGCACGATCACGGCCCCGATTTCGGCCGCGGCGATCACCGTGAGCACGAATTCGGGCCAGTTGGGCAAGGTCACCGCCACCCGGTCACCCTTCTCGATGCCCAGTTCCTGGAACGAACAGGCCAGCGCGTGTGCCTGCGAGGCTGCCTCCGCCCACGTCCAGGAGTCGTCTCGGTATCTCAGGAAGATGTCGTCGGGCCGCTTCTCACGCTGGGCGTAGAAAGCCGCGAAGACTCCAGAGGTGCCGGATCTTACCTCCAAGGAGTCCCTCGTCGTTGGGCTGGCGCCCGGCAAGTGTCTCGGTCCAGTCTCAGCTCCATATGTTCCTCACGCGTCGGAATCTGCGGCCTCGAACGCCTCACGTAAAGCGGCTTCCAGAGTATCACGGCAGTCAGCCGCCCCGATCGGGTGCGTAACCTCGCCGTCAGGAGCGATCGCCACCCGGCCGAGGTCGGCAAGCAGCACCCAGCGCAGTATGCCCCCTCTCGACTTCTTGTCGGGTCTGGCCCGTTCCAGCAAACCGTCCAGGTCGATGGGCGGTTCGAGCACTTCCGGGAATCCGCAGCCGGCCAGGACTGCGTCGAGCCTGGCCCCGACGCTGGAGCCCGTCACTCCGACGCTCTCCCCGAGCCGCGCCTCCATCCGCATTCCCGCCGCGACGGCCTCCCCGTGCAGCACGGAGAACCCGCTCAGGGACTCCAGCGCGTGCCCGAACGTGTGCCCGAAGTTGAGGATGGCCCGGAGTCCCCGCTCTTCGGGATCTTCGGCCACGACCTGCGCCTTGATTCTCACGCTTCGCTCGATGAGCCCGGCGGACGCATCGATCTCGCCGTCCCGCAGCGCGGTCGCGTGCTCTTCGATCCACTCGAAGAACCCCTCGTCCCGGATCGCCGCCGCCTTTACCGCCTCGGCGATCCCCGAGATGCGCTGGTATTTCGGTAGCGTGCCCAGGAGCTCCGGGTCGATCATGACGGCATCGGGATGGTGGAACCTCCCGATCGCGTTCTTCACCTGCCCCGCATCGATTCCGGTCTTTCCCCCCACGGAACTGTCCACCATGGCCAGGAGGGTGGTGGGAACCTGGATCACGGGAACGCCGCGCATGTAGGTGGATGCGACGAAGCCTGCGAGGTCGCCCGTGACCCCTCCCCCGAGGGCGACGACGGCCGAGTCACGACCGAAGCCCTCGATCATCAACTCGCCGCACAGTCGGGCCCACTGGTCAGCGGATTTGTTCCACTCGCCGGCCGGAAACGCGAACAGGTCGGCGTCCAGCCCGGCGGCTCCGAGCGAAGCCAGGGCCCTCTGTCCATACAGCTCGGCCACGTGGCTGTCGGCGATCAGCGCGTACCGGTGGGCCGGCGTCGCGGCGCACACCTCGCCCAGGCGGTCGAGCCCGCCGGGATCGATCCGAATCTCGTACTCGTGAGCCGGCTTCTCCGGCACCGTGACGCGGACGGCAGTCACTGGACCGCCTGCGGGACCGCCTGTTCCACGAGGTCGAAGTGCGTGAGGCCTTCGAGGCCGTCGGCCCTGTCCAGCCCGAGCGGCAGGTCCCACACGACGACCACCGGTCGCCGACCTTCCGACCCCCTGAGCACCTCGATCTCCCGGCCTTCGGCCGCCGGGTCTCCGCCGTAGCGCTCCGCAAGAGCGCGCCTGACGCCGGTCTCGAACTCCAGGGCATCCCGATCCGTGTCCCACACGGTGACCCAGACGAACACTTCTCCCGCCGCGTTATCGAGCAGGCGGAACTGGTCTCCGTCCCATCCGGCGGCGGCCCGGTCGGCCTCCTCTCGATCGGTCAGGAACTCGCGCAGCAACAAGCGGGTCTCCAGCTCTCCGAGGTTGTCCGCGTACACCTCGGTCCAACCCGGGGGCGGTTCCTCGAGGAACCGGGTATCGGTCGGCATGTCGACCTGCCCGGGCTCGAATCTGTCGGGATGCAGCACCTGCTCGGTGGACACCGGCATGTCCGGGCCCAGCGGTGGAACACGGCCCCACGAACCCGCCCAGTGCTTCTGCAGGAAGACGAGGCCTCCCAGGTATGGAAACAACAGGGACTCGCGGATAACGGCCGGCGCCTCGCCAAGCACCGGCATCTCGATTCCGGCCGCCGCCAACGGGTCGTCACCCAGCAGCCCTTCGAGACCCGGAAGGGCCGTGAGATCGGCCTCACCGCCCATGAGGTCCGCCAGCTGCCACTCGAGCATGGCGAAGGTCGCGTGTCCCTCCAGGGCCGCCTGGGCGGCGGTGCCGCGATCGTTGGTCTCGAGGTTCGCCTGCATCAGCGAATCCAGGTCCACGTACTGATCCTGGAGAGCGTGCACGATCTCGTGCAGGAGCACGGGCTCGACCTGGCTGGCCTCGACCCTGTCCACGACGTACAGCGTGTCGCGGGCCGGATCGTAGTAGCCCACGACCTGCTCGAGGAGAAGCGCGCGCAGCAGGGGTTCGAGGTCGATGTCCTCCGGAACCAGGCCCAAGCGCGCGTAGGTGCGCACCACGGCCGCCAGGCGGTCCGGAGGCAGCTGCTCCGTCATCTGGGCAACAAGGTAGGCCTCGAGGTCCTCCCGTGAGCGTGTGGCGAGCCGAATGGGGCCGCGGGCGGGAAGGCCGGAGCGCAGCTCAGCCGCCGGGAGCAGTTCCGCCGCCATGCGCCTGAGCATCGTGTCCGCGCCGACCTCGCCGATATCGTTCGCATCACCGGCCGCGTCCGCGCCGTCGCACCCGGCGAGACCGACGGCAAGGAGGAGCGTTACCGCAACAGAGAAGGCCGCGCCACGGATCTCGAGAGGCGCCAGCCGCGCTCTCAGACTCTCACCGCACTTCGTCATCACGAACCTCACAGCTCCCACTCCGTTCTCCTGACACCCGCATGGCTCACACTGCCGGCGAGTTCAGCGACCGTGGCCGCCGGTTTCTTGCCGGACGCAGGTACCGTCCAATCTGTCGCGATCTCATCCAGCGGTATGAGGACGAACGCGCGTTCCCTGAGCCGTGGATGCGGAACCGCGAGATCCTCGCTGTCCAGGCTCAGGTCTCCGTAGAGCAACAGGTCCAGATCCAGCTCGCGGGGACCAAACCGAGGGCCACCACGCCGTCTCCCGGCCCTCCGCTCCGCGTCCTGCAGTTCGGCGAGTAGCTGGCGCGGAGTCAGCCTCGTGCGGCCGACGCAGCACGCGTTCAGGAAAGGGCCCTGCTCTTCGAAGAGGACCGGCTCCGTCTCATACACCCCTGACACGACCAGGGCATCGGTGTGTGCCGCTACCGCCGCGAGTCCCATCCGCAGATGCGCCAGCCGGTCTCCCAGGTTCGACCCCAGGCCGATCGCCACCGCCTGTCCGGCCCTGGCCCCCGCGCCGGATTCCATTCCCCCCATCGAGCGCGCCCTATCACTGAATATGTAGCAGAAAAAAGCACGGGAGCCCCGGAAACCGGGACTCCCGTGCACATCGAAGCGCCGGAGCGCCCGAAGATCGAGTTACAGGACCTCAGCCGTCAGCCGGTACGACGTCGGATGCGCGGCACCTGAGTAGTTGTTGATCCACAACTGATAGTTGCCGTCGGCCGGGATCTCGCAAGTATCCGCCTCCGGCGCGGCTCCCGTGGCTCCGGCCGTGCACACGAAGGCCGTGACGCCCTCGTCGGTGACCAGGATGTCGAGGTCCACGCTGTGATCGTCCCAATCCAGATCGATCTGGATCGTCTGACCCGCCGTCGCGGCGAACAGGTGGAAGTCATCGACGTCGATAGCCTCATACGAACCCACCTTGTCCAGTGGGAACGTGATCGGCGTTGCCGTGGCCGGATTGTCGTTCGCCGGCTCGTCAACGGCCGCGTCAGCCAGCTGCGTGTAGGTGAACGAGTCATCCGCGTCCACCCCACCAACCGAGACACCGACCTCGAAAGCGTCGTTCGTGTTGCCGAGGTCTGGCAGGAAGAAATCAACCTGCGTGTCCGTCACGTCCAGGATGAAGATCGGATCGAGTACCGCGCCGTCGATCAGCACATCGGTGTCGAAGCCCGTAGCGGCCAACCCCGTACCGGTAATCGTCTGGACGTCGCCCACGAACCCGCTGGCCAGGCCAATGCCCGTCACAACAGGAGCGAGCACGACCACTGGAGCCGGACCGTACAGGAAGACCCCCTCGGTCGTGGTGACGGAACCGCTGATGTTCGCGGTTCCCGGCGCCACCGCAGTAACCTCCACCATCACGTTGACGGAGGCACCCAGGACCAGTTCACAGGTCGCCGTGGCGACGGGCAGAGCGTCGGAGACGACCGTGCAGGCCGTAATCTCCGTCTCGTCGGTATTCTGGTTGCCATTCGCATCGAGAACCAGTACCTCCGCCTCCGTCGTCGAGCCACCAGCGATGGCCCCGAAGTCGTCATCGTTGTCGAGCTCCGCCGACGCCGGCACGTTCGCGATCACCGTGATCGGAACATCGTCGGTCCGGACGACCCCGAGCCCGGCCGTGCCGTTCAGTGCCTGACCCGCCCAGGTCACCTGCAGCGTAGCGGTACCGGCCTCAACGGTCGCGAAGTTGCCCATGTCGTCGGTGAAGTCTGCGACGGCAGTGGCATCCGATGTGAACACGGCATCCTCCGGAGCGTACGGCCCCACCGCGTTCCCGTCGAAATCCAGCAGCCCGGCTACCACCTGGTCGGTGTCGCCGGCCCGGTAGACCGTACCCTCCGCAGGCGCCGTGATCGCGATGGCATCGGCCACTACGGTCACGTCGACCTGGGCCGTGTTCGACCCTGAGGTCAAGACGATGCAGGTCTGACCGAGCACCGCCCCACCGGTGACGACGAACAGCCCCGGGGGCTGGATTTCGAGCGCGTCCGGATCGGGAATGACGGTGATTGCCCCCAGCCCGCAGACCGGATCCACCGCTGCCGAGACGGCCTCGAACGTGGGCTCGTTGCCCTGGTTCACCGCGCGGCTTTCCAGGTCCGCCGTCCGGCCGGCCGCCACGACCATCTCGGACGGGTTCGTCTGAATCCCCACCGTGTCCTTTACGTTAAAGCTCAGGGGATCGTCGTTGCATCCCCCCAGCGCGAGGACAGCCAGCGCGGTAATGCTGAGCCCTACATTACGCACCAAGCCAACTCTCATGATACCCTCTCTCTCGATGTGACACCGTTTACAGCGGTTCTCCGCCGGCATCAGTTATTCATTGACCCGTCAAGAACCGGGTGTTGATTCCGAAGTTCGTCTGCAGATCCTGCAGCGCCGACGGACCGCATCGGTTGTACCAGTCTGCCATAGACACGATATCGGGGTCGGTGCTGTAGAGCAGCCGCCAGTGATCGAAGCGATCGTCCTGAATGAACAGGTATACGAAGCTCGTCGTCTGATACTGCCAGATTTCGTAAGGTGGCTCGCCTGCGAACCCCCCACTACCGAGTACGGAACTGGGACTGCCGATATCAGACGGCGAGTAGTTGACTACCCGGTCCTGCGGCTCGCCATACTTCAGATAGATCCGGCCACGGTCCGTATACCACGGCATGCGCTCCTCGGTACCCACCGTCTCGTCGTACCTGGCCCGGATCGTCGCGATCCGGCTCAGGTAATCTTCGAGAAACAGGTTGCCGGGAGAGCCCGGGTTCGGATCCTGGCGCTGGAAGAACTCCGTCAGATACCGCCGCTTTGCGTCGGACGGAAGCGCCTCGTAGGTCGTACGCTCCGTATCGGTAACGAGGAGCGCCACACCACCAAAGGTCTGCTCCAGCTCCTCATCCGAGAGCGTGGCAAAGTAGTCCGCCTCATAGCTCCCGGCAGCGGTGCCGGCAGTTACCGCGTTATCCGGGCTCAGCATCTGGAAGGAGGCCCACCGGCGCTCTCCCTCCGTGTCATCTCCCACCGTCATGGCGATCTGGTAGTCGCCGGGCGGAAGACCGGCGAGGGAGAGGTGTCCTGTGAAGGGCGCACCTCCCACACCGACTTCCACCTCGCTGGCGGGTGTCCGGTAGACGACCCGGTCGCCCGAGATCACCTCTGCATTGACGCTGACCCGCGTTGTCTCGCTGTCCAGGCCGTATAACTCGAGATAGTAGTAGAGGTCGGGCTCAGCCGGCATAACCGACATACGGGCCGCTGCTGCGATCCCGAAGCCCCCGTGGGTCACTGACCAGCTCCCGCCCCCCGCACCTTCGGTGATGGGCTCGACCCGCGACGCCAGGAATAGATCCGACGACGTGGGACGCCCATCGAACGCCACCAGGGGAAGGCGTACGCGCTCGCCGAGGTCGGGCGCATCCGTAGGATACGCACGTATTTCCACCTCGTACACGCCGGGCCTTACCCCAAACCGAAATGGTTCAAGAAGATAGGAGGTTCCGGACTCCACGTAAGCGGCAGCCTGCTGGCTGAGCTGCCTCTCCCAACTATCCCGATACAACTGCGTGTCCGTCGCATCAAACACGGATAACTCGAACCGGTACGCGCCCGTGGTCCCCCCGGCCAACATCGTGAGGGGTACGTTCGCCAACCCGTCCACCACCGTGAGATCCTCCGGGGCCCACGTCCTCAGGAGCGTGACCTCGAGTTCGTCGGCAGCCTGCTCCTGCTGCACCACGATGGTCGAGGCGAAAGCCCACGTCCCGTGCGCAAGCGCACCGGCCGTGACCACGAGGCACGGCACCACCATTCGCCGGATGGCAGCGCTCACGCCTCTAAGCTCCCAACTCCTCGGAGGAGTACGGACGGACATTTGCCGCGCGTCTCCGCTCAGTCTACGCCGAAGGTGACCGTGAACGCGTTCGCGCTCCCGAGCACACCGTAGTTCTTGTAGGCGTAATCGAACTGGAGCCGATACGTGCCGGCGAACTTATAGAACAGTCCGCCGCCCAGGCCAAGGCCGTCCGAGCCCCCGCTGGTCGCCAGCGCCGCGGTCGAGAAATCCTCGTTGTTGTCCGGCTGCGTCTGATAGGAAGCCCGCAGCGCGACACCGATCGGCGTGTCCACGCCGGACCAACGGTACTCACCGGCGAACCCGAACGCCGCGTTCGTGTTGTTGGACTCGATGAACTCGCTCATCAGGGCCAGAGTGTTCGACTCTGTCGAGATGATGTCGTAGTTCAGTCCAACTCGGAACAGGCGCGGCAGCGGAAATGCGTCGGTCACCAGCCGAGCAGGCGGTGGGTCGACCCGCTGATCGGGTACCTGTGGATCCGACTCGCTGAAGTTGATGTCGCGGAACCGCAGGGCCTCACCCGAGTGGGAGAGAGAGCCACCAAGGTTCTGGACGACGAACGCCAGCCGGATCGGGCGATTCCCGAGCTCGCTATGGAAGTTGACACCGAAGTCCAGCGCCATCGCCGTCGCCGAGGCACCGCCGAGGGCGCCCGTCGCGAGGTCGTCGTTGATGAACTTCAGCGTCAGCCCGGCGGAGAACCGATCGATGAACGCATGGGCAAACGAGATACCGGCGACGGTCTCGTTCACGCCGTACGTCTCACCGGACACTCCATCCGGGTCCGATTCCGTGTAGATGGGCTGATTCCCGAACCCGAAGTGGCCCAGGAAAAACCCAAGCCCGAAGTCACCGTCGGAGAACGGAAAAGCCAGTCCTGTCCAGTAATAGTCAGTGTCCGCGAAGTATGGCATCAGCGTCAGCGTCACCTCGGGACCCTGCATCGCCGTCAGGCCGGCAGGATTGTAGTAGAGCGCATTCACGTCATCGACGATCGTCGAAAACGACCCGCCGAGAGCCATGCCGCGAGCGCCGGAACCGAACTGCAGGAATTCAGCGGACGACCCACCGAAAGCCGTGTTATCGCTTTCGATCTGTACTGGGTTGTCCGAATCCTGCGCCCAGAGCAGTCCCGGCAGCGCAACCACCATGAAGAGGGCGGTCACCGCTCGACTGATTAGCCGCATGAAAACCTCCTAAAGGAGCTGGTCAATGTCCGTGGGGGGGACGAGCCCCCCCACGGGTCCGGGTTCTGGTCAGTTCTGCCCAGCAAATTGAACAACGGTGAACTTGCCCACGTGTGTATCGCCGTCCGGCGTTACGACGTGGAAGAAGTACACACCGCTGGCGACGAACTGGTTGTTTCGATTCCTCAGATTCCACACCACCCGGCCACCACCGGTGACATCGTCATGGTTCACGATATCCACCAGCACGCCAGTCAGCGTGTAAATCCGGATCGTAGCGACCGGAGGCAGATTCACGAACATCAGCTGCTTGGTCGACGGGCTCAGGTCGTACTGGCTCGTCGCCAAATACGGATCCGGAACCGTGTGGACCAGCGTCAGGTCCGTCGGACCATCGAAGTTCGTGGCATCTTCCACCAGCCAGTTGAACACCATGCCAGGAATCAATACGGGTCGACCCGCGCTGGCGTTGGTCGCGGTCGGGTTGTAGGAGTACCCGTTCGGCTCATCCGTGTCGAAGGTAGCCGCATCCGAACGAATGGCACCCGAGTAGCTTCGCAGCGTCCACACCGTTCCGGATGCCGGCAGCGCCGACGTCTGGAAGATGAAGCGCTGACCGCTGATGTAGAGGCCGAAGCCCTGGCCCGTGCCGGTCCAGGTGGCAGCTCCATTGGCCGGATCCGCCCAGCCGTACTCGAAGTCGTCCACGTGCACGGTACTCAGCGTGGCCGTCGGCGTGAGCGGCAGTGCGCTCGGGATGTTGAACTGGATGTCACCACCATTAAAGCCATCGCAGTCACCACCGCCGAAGATCGACTCGTCGTTGATCTGATCATACACGCGAGGCATGCCGTTGAAGTCCTGCCAGTCGATCACGCCGTTACCGTTCGCGTCCTGCACGAAACCGTACGTCCCATCCGGGAAGCCGGTGGTCGGCACATCCACATTGTGCGTGATGTCGCGCGCCGTGATTGCCCCGCCTTCGCCCCACGTGACCTGCACATCGGCCTGGCGAGCGGAAAATGCGTTCGCCCGGTCGTGGCACTGCTTCTCGAAGTCGATCTGACCGCCACCCGACGGAGTCGTCGAGTTGAACGGCGTGTAGCCGATCGGCGCGAAAATCGTGTCCACGCCCTCCAGGTGTCCGACCCGCATGTACCGTGTCGGATCAGAAGTCGTCTCGTTGGCTCCATCGAACCAACGCGAGCCGCCGTGTCGCAGACGATCACCGCCGAAGCGGCGATTCTGCGGCCCTTCGGCCGAGCTGTAGTTGATCGCTTCGACCATCGTGGCGTCCGCCGTCGCCAGGCCCGAAGCCTCGGGAATCCCGAACGAGTCCAGTGCGTCCTGGTCGAACGGGATGCTGATCGACACCCAACGGACCGTAACGCTCGCCGGCGTGCCGAACGCGCTCCACCAGTGATTGACCGCTTCACCGAGGATCCCCTGCGGATTGCCGTCGAGATCCACGTAGCTCATCCAGACCTTCGAGCATACCGCGAAGCTGGTCCCACCCAACGGACATGCCGCGGTGGACGTGCCCTCGTCCGACGCCGGGTCGAAGACCGTGGTGACCGAGTCGACCACGACCTGCAACTGCAGCTGCGGCAGCAGCCTCGGTAGCAGCGGCGCGAACGACAGCTCGATCCCGTCGGTCGGCGGCATCGGCCCGGACCAGGTGCCGTCTGCCGGATCCAGCGTCGGCATCGGGTCACTCGAATTCAGGGGAGCGTCGTCGTCGCCCGTGAGCGCCACGAGCAGCGAGGCGCCCTGCAGGTTCGGGGCGTCCGCCCGCGGCACCGTGGACTGCGCTACCCGCGCCGAGCGCAGGGAATGCGGTCCCGAAGCCTGCGAGTTCACGTCGAACGCCGACACGGCATACCAGTACGTGAAGTTGTTGACAGCTTCGTTGTCGACGAAGAAGAACGGGATTCCGGTATCCTGCGCCGGCGCCGTCGGTCCAGAATCGTCGTCGATGATCACGTTGGTGATCGACGTGCCGAGAGCGGAAAGATCCGCAAGGCGCGCCACACCGGCTCCCGGCAGACCACCGTCAGAGCCGTTGTTGAAGATCATCGCGCTGTTGATCGCCCGGGTCGCCACCGCGGTGTCCGTGGCGTAATCGCCGGCGCATGTTTCACCGCCCGCGAAACCGACGACAGCGACATCCGTGCCTTCTATGTTACGCAGCGTGCCCACGTCTTCATCCGGCGCAACCGTCTCGCAGGTGAAGTCCGTGAACGCACTGTCGTCCTTGTCGAACTGTGCGATCAGGTCCAACGCGCCGGGATCGCCGCCACGCCACACCCGATAACCCTCGGTGTCAAACTGGCGGTAGTTCGGGTTGAACAGCGGGCTGGCGTCGTCGCTGGCGACCTCGAAGAACGGGTCTCCCAGCACCTCCGTCGGGCTCTCTTCCCAGATCACGGTGACGTTGTTGTCACCCGGAACCAGGTAGAAGGCCGGCGCGTCCGGAGCGAAGCCGAGCAGGAAGCTGCTGTCGAAAATCGACTGCGCGACCAGCGAGCGGCCGAGCAGGCTGTTCGGAACGACCAGGACCTGGAACTGATCCAGCTTGTTGTCCGGTCCTTCCAGAAGGCCGGCCAGGCGTCCGCTCGGAGCCGGTCCCGTGTACTCGAACCAGCCGGCGCCACGCTCGATAGCCTTCGGATCGTTGCTCGTCCGCACGTCCGTACAGCCCGTGAGGTCGTTCGAAGCCACCGCGGCGGGCGTACAGCCACGCGCGCTCGTGAATCCCGGGTGGAATGACGGGTCACCCGGCGGGTTGGCGTTAGCGTCCGCCTGGTTCGCCAGGATCCCACTCAAGGAACCGTCCGGCATCCGCTCGACCGTCGCCGCCGCGATGTAAGCCACCACGATCGTCGCCGGATCGTCTTCCGGACCGAGCTCGAACGGACCCGAGGACTGGTAGAACCGCGTGTCCGCGGACTCCTGGAAGATGAAGCATACCGAGCGTTCAGTTGTCCTCGGATCCGCCGTGACCACCTCGGGCTCCACGTTGCAGGGGTTGTCGCCCTGCGCCGGAGAGATCTTGCCCGACAGGTAGCGCCACAACTGCTTGTCGTTCTGCGGATCCGGGAAACCGAAGCTCGCGTTCAGGTTGGCGGAGAACAGGGTCAGCCCCACCTGCTCGGGTGGGTCACTGCCCGGAACGATCGGACTCAACAGGTACTTGATTCCGATCAGGCCCGGCGCGTCCGTGAAGAACGGCGGGAAGAAGAGGTCCGGCGTGTAGGCGAACTCGGGGGCGCTGAATCCGCCCGTGTACGAGATGCCCACGTCGAACGGAAGTATCGCCGTGGAGAAGTTCTCCGTGGCGTCCGACACGTCCATGTCGGTAGCGAATGCGCTGTACATCTCGCCGATCGTGTAGCCGGCGGCAGGCAGCGCGGGGTCTCCTCCGAAGAACTGGAGGTTGTTGGCCTGACGGAACTCCTCGGAGTCCGTCACGTTCTCGAACTTGTAGATGAAGTAGATCAGCGACTCGTTACCGGCCGGATAGTTCCACGCGAGGCTCCGCTGCGTCACCTCGACACCGAGCGGGTGAATGCGGCCCGCGATCCTCGCCGGATCGCCGTCCCAGTACTTCACCCAGGAGTCCTGCTGCGATGCGGCATCGCGCCCCCACAGGACCGGCTGGAACAGGGGGTCGCCAACCGCGATCTTGGCCTCTTCCGGCCAGTTCGCCAGGTCGTCCGGGTTCAGCGAATCAAAGATGTTCGTGACCGGCGTCCCGTGCTGCGTCGTGCCCTTCGGATCGAAGAAGAACGCCGCCGTGGTGTCGTTCGCCCACGGGCCGCCGTCTTCCTGAATGATCCCGGCGATCTGCATGCCGGTATTGAAGATGTACGCGTTGGGCGAGCCAACGGGCCAGAATCCACCGCCGCCGGTCGGGCTGTCGAACACGTCGCTGCATACGGCGCCAACGTTCGTCAGACCGCACTGCAGCTGGTTGCCCGTTAGCACCGCCGTTGGTCCGGCGAAGAGCGAGAACGAATCGTTCTGGCCCCCGGCACGCTTAGCCTCCGGAGAGACATCGCCGATAACCGTCGTACCGGCCGCGAGCAGGAGCCCTGAAAGCGCCCCGCCCCAGACCAGCCTCCGACCGCTTCGGCCGAGCCGTGCAAACATGCTGAGTCTCATGGCCACTCCTGGTCTTTCGGGTAGCGGGGAGCGGTCGGGCCTTGACCGCTCCCCTAGCCGTTATACCTCAGCGCCTCTTAAAAGGCGATCCTGAGACCGAGCCGGAAGAGCTGGTCGGACGTCTCGAAACGGACGTCCTGACCGAAGTTGCTTTGGTAGGTCTGACCGAAAGCGACCGTCTGCTCTTCCACGGTGAAGATGCCGTCACCCTGCTCGTTGACATCCGGGGTGCTCGGGTCATCGATCCCCCACCGCTCCTCGGCACGCATGAGCGAGTACTTGTTGAAGTCGGTCTCCGGCGACTCGACCGCAATGTCGAAGTCCCGGATCAGGTTGTCCCCGTCCAGGCGCGTATCAGAGAGCGCCGTCAGGAGCTGCGCGTCCTCGAACTGCTGGTTGACCGTTCCGGCCGTCTCGAGGAAGACCGTGTTGTAATTCGAGATGTTGAACGGATTCCGCCAATCCACGAACGCCTGCAGGTTCCAGCCCTTGCCGATCTGGAAGCCCTTGGTGAACCGAAGGTCCAGCGACGTCGTCCACGGCGTCTGGGTGTTGCTGATCGAGCTCTGCGGACGGCCCTCGAGGCCGGCGGTGCTGGGCGGCCCGGTCTGGCCTCTACCCGTGTTCACCAACTTCGTGAACGGAAGCCCGCTGCGCAGCCGCAGGATCGCGAACACGCCGAAGTCGCTCAGGATCGCGCCCAGCGTGGACCCCTGCATGTAGTCCACCGGGAACGCGAGACTGCTCGTCAGCGAGATGTTGTGCTTCCGGCTCTGCTCGAGCGGCAGCAACACCTCTGGCGGATTCTCGGGAGCGCCCGTCAGGAGCGCCAGGTTCGAGACCGCACGGAGGATCAGGCTCGTGTACGTGAACGGATCGGAGCCGGTACCGCGCGCATCGATGAAGCTGTACGCGAGGCTGTTCACCGACAGGTTGCCGAAGGCCTTGTCCATCTTGAGCTCGAACCCGTTCGACTCGGTCCAGTCCTTGTTGGTCACGACGTTCAGGAAGGTCGTCGCGCCCGCACGGGTCGGATCCTCGAACGGCAGTTTCCGCACCGCCAGCGCCGAACGCTGCTTCTTGTTGAACGCCGAGACGTCGAACACGAGGCTCTGGCCGATCAGCTGCCGGTAACCGAACTCGAAGGTCCGGGTGCTCGGCATGTCGATGTCACGACCCCAGGTGGCGTTCGTATTCTGGTTCGTCAGGTCAGAATTCGTGTTCTGCAGGAACCCGACCGTCTGGTTGGCCGTGTTGGCGATCCCCGAAGCGAACGAAACGGTGGTAAAGAACGCCGGGGTCTGGACGAAGCGGCCGTAGCTCAGGCGGAACGTCGAGGTCGGCGTGACCGGGAAGCTGGCCCCCAGCCGCGGACTGAACTCGGACTTCGTCGAGCCCTCGATGAAGTTCGATTTGCACGGCGCCGTCGGATCGAACGAGTCAGGACCGCAAGCGTTCAGCGGCACGTATCCGCCCGTCTCCGAGTCGAAACGCGTGAAGCCCTGCTTCAGGCTGTCGGGCACGTTGAAAATGTAACCCGGTACGCGCGAGTACTCGACGCCCGCATCCAGATAGTCCCACCGGACTCCGCCCTCGAGCACCATGTCGCCGATGTCCAGGCGGTCCTGCAGGAAAGCCCCGATTCGCGTTGGCTGGGACGTCTCGGGCAGCGGGACCCCCGTGTAGAGCGGGACGTTGTTGCCGAGCATGTCGATGTCCATCCACTCACCACCCAGCTTCAGCCGGTTGAACCGGCCGAGCTGCCAGTCCAGGGTGGCGCGCACCTGCAGCCGGTCCTCGTTCACCTTTCTGAGACCACCGGTGCCGTACCCGTTGATCGCATAGCCCGTGCGCATCCCGTACGGGTTGGCGCGCAGGTTCGTGGCCAGGCCGGTCAGCGACTGCGATGTCCCGAGGTCATTCCGCTGCGGGTAGAACTGCATGCTGTCGCGCGGCACGCCGTTCGACCGATACGCGTTCAGGAACTCCTCGTCGAAATCGAACGCCGGAATGCCGGTGATCTTGTGGTCGTCCGGCACCAGGAACTCGGGGTTCGAGAACGCGAACCCGAGGAACGGATCCCGGTTGTTCTGCCACCAGTCGGCGGTGAGCTGTCCGTTCGAAGCCCGGTCCGTCTGGTAGCTCGCCCGCACGTCCAGGGCAAGCTGCTGCTCGGCCGATTGGGTGATCGTCTGGAACCAGCCCAGCGTGAACACGTTACGCGTGTTCAGGTTGCCGTCGTAGTTGTCGGTGCGGAACAGGGTCGTGAAACCGCCGCGGCCATACCCCTGATTCCGGTTCCGCGTGAACGCGAAGTTCAGCCGCGAACCGCGCGGGAGCTGCCAGTTCAGGTTCACGGTCATCAGGTCAGACTGACTCCAGTTGAGCGGATTCGTCCGGCCGTTGTCCCACGGGACGTAGTTCAGGGCCGTGACGTCGACGAAGTCCGTCGCTCCAGGGGTGCTCGACGCGCGATCCTGCGCGAAGATGGCGTCCTGGCCCGCCGTGCACAGGCCCGCGTACTGCGAGGCGCTCGGGCAGGTATCGATCCCGTCGATCACAAACCGCATGGGTGCGTTCTCGGTGCGGAACGACTGCTGTCCGGACGCCGTACCGGCGAAGAAGAACGTCACCGGGCCCGCGATCGGACCGCCGAGCGTCAGCTCCGCCCGGTTGAAGTTGGTGCGCCAGGAGTTCGTGACCTGGTCCGTGAAGAACTCCAGCGAGCCCGTGAACTGCGCGCCGCCGGAACGGGTGACGTAGCTCACGACGCCGGACTGTGCTTCACCGAACTCGGCCGCGAAGGCGCCCACGTTCACGTCGACCTGCTCCAGCGCGTTCGTCGGCAGGTTGACGTTGTTCGCCTGCGCCTGTCCGAACGACCGAATGAGCACGCCGTCGATGAACACGGCTTCCTCGTTCGCCCGACCACCCCGGATCGTCACTCCCTGGTTGGTCTGGATCACGCCCGGCTGCAGCACGACGATGCTCGAGGCGTTGTCCAGCGGAAGCTGGTCAATCACCTCGCCCTGAACGATCGACTTGGTCGAAGTCTGGTCTCGCGGAACCAACGGGTTCCGTTCACCCTCGACCGTGATCGCCTCGAGCTCGACCGCCGTCTGCTCCAGTTCGAAATTAAGTGTCGTCGTCTGACCGGCGAGGATTCGTTGGTTTTCAATCA
This sequence comes from uncultured Gemmatimonadota bacterium, assembly GCA_964458875.1. Lineage (GTDB taxonomy): Bacteria > Gemmatimonadota > Gemmatimonadetes > Palauibacterales > Palauibacteraceae > Benthicola. The sequence goes on along the minus strand of CAYWLF010000006.1, from coordinate 2,175 downwards.
CGAACGGCCGGTAACCGATAAACTGAGCCCGCACGTTCTGCAGACCCGCCGGCACTTCGTTGATGAAGTAGAATCCCTGATCATTGGTCAGATTACCCAGAGTCGATCCGTCGACGAGGACCTGCGCTCCCGCGATAGGAGCACCCGTCCCCGCGTCCGTCACCCGACCCTGGATCTTTCCAGTGCTTGCCTGACCGAACAGTGGGCCGACCGCAAGTAGCGTCAGTCCTGCTGTAGTCAGACTCGCCCGAAAAGCCCCTCTCAACCAATCACGAATCATGGATCACCCTCCTCAGGGCATTAAGGAGATGAGTCGACCGCACCACGCGACCACGAGACGAAAGCCCCCTCGCGGCCCTTCGCGTCGTAGTTGCGTACGGGTCGACCAGTGAGTGAGAGACTGCTGATTTGGAGAACCGTTGAGGCCTCCTGGGTACGAACGAAGGTGGAGCCGATAGTTCCCTCCCCTTGATGGAGGAATCGGATCGTCGGAGGGCCTCGTGCCGACCGACCTCCTGTCGAGCCTCGGAATGTTCATCCGACACGGTCGGTCCCATTGACATCAGGACGTCGAACAATCCGAGGGACAGCATCTAAGTGCTTGCGAACTTCGTTCTATATACAGCGCACAGCCCGTGCGCATATGCCTCGGCTACACGACCCCCGGCAGGGGCCATACTCATCTCGAGAGTCCGAAAGAGGTGTGGCGGGCGGACTCTCGCTATGTAAGACCAGGAACAGCAGTCATGTTCTTGGCCGGTGGAAAGCTTACGGACGCACTGAACAAGTGTCAATAGCCGCAACCTCTCCGCAGCGTCCTTTGCGACAGCATCGCGAACCGGCGTAAGTAGCGCTGCTTCAACTTGGTTGGGAAAGCTGAGGCCCTACGCCAGCCATGTCAACCTGAGCCGGTATCCCCGTCGGTTGTCGAGGGGCAATTGTCGGGTTCCCCGGCAGCCTTCACGACCAGGCGCAGGAACCTCCGCTTTCCTCTTTGCATAACGTACGACCCCGGGGAAACGTGACAGTCCGGGTCCTCGACCACCGTTCCGTCGATCCTGATGCCTCCCTGCTTCACCAAACGCCGGGCCTCTGAGGTCGACTGGGCCAGGCCGGAGCGCGCCAGGACGTGGCCGACCCACACGGTGCCCTCGTCGCCGGCCTCGAGCACACACGTCTCGATCTCCTCCGGCACGTCGCGCTGCCGGTGAACTCGATCGAACGCCTCCCTGGCCGCGACCCCTGCTTCCGTTCCGTGATAGCGTGCCGTGATGGTCTCGGCGAGCCACCGCTTGGCGGCCAGTGGGTCCTCGTCGGCTGCCGCGCTCCAACGCGAACGCTCGGACTCGGCCGCCCCCGCGGCCAGACGGATCCACTCGGCGAGGAGAGTGTCGGGAATCGACATCGTGCGGCCGAACATGTCGGCCGGGTGCATCGTGAGACCGACATAGTTGTCGTACGACTTCGACATCTTCCGCTCGCCATCCGTGCCGCGGAGAAGCGGAAGGGTGACACATACCTGCGGCTCCTGACCCGCCTTCTCCTGCAGCGTACGACCGAGAAGGAGGTTGAACTTCTGATCCGTGCCCCCGAGCTCCACGTCCGCGGCCAGCGCGACGGAATCGTAGGCCTGCATCATCGGATACAGAAACTCCACGAGCGAGATCGGTCTCTCCTCCGAGTACCGGACGGCGAAATCATCGCGCTCGAGCATGCGCGCCACCGTGTACTGGGAGGTGAGGCGAAGCACGTCCTCGAGGCGCAGCACCGACAGCCAGTCGCTGTTCCGGCGAATCTCCGTCTGCTCCGGATCCAGGATCCGGAACACCTGCTCCCGGTAGGTCTGCAGATTCGCCGCGATCTCCTCTCGTGACAGCATGGGTCGAATGTCGCTCTGCCCCGATGGGTCACCCACGAGAGCGGTGAAGTCACCGATCACGAACACGACCCGGTGGCCCAGCTCCTGAAAAGTCCGCAGTTTGTGAATCGACACGGCGTGGCCGATGTGGAGATCAGGGCGGGTCGGATCGAAACCCTGCTTCACGACCAGGGGCTTACGCTCGGCGCGTGAGCGCTTCAGCTTCGCGACGAGTTCCGTTTCGGGAACGATCTCCGCGACTCCGTCGCGGATCAGGTTCAACTGCTCGTCCACCGGGAGAAACATTCGCCGTCCAC